>JAHJQK010000159.1 GCA_018819135.1 Pseudomonadota bacterium
ATCTTTACAAATCTTGAAGAAAAATTAGTCGCTCAGCAAATAGATCCCAGAGTGCCTTGGCTGAATGGTTACAAACTCCATTTCGAATTCAAATGATCAGCTAAATTTTGTATATTGAATTATAGGTGAATTATTGCTGGTCCTTACGAAAAAGGCCAATGGCCAGCAGTCATTCTTGCACCGCAGAACCAGCCGGAATACGAGGAGAACACATCCTTTCCATAGAAAAGGGAATGAAGCAGCCAGCGCTTGGGGCCGATATTGAAAGGCCACCGGGGGACTTTTTTAAATAAGCTTTCCGAAAATCCTTCCCCTCCTTTTTTCGAATTGCCTCGGCGATGGCCGAGGTGCAACTCCCTAACTGCCTCGCTATCTCCGCCGTTGCAATCCCGTACTCCCGACTCAAAATCCATGAACATGGTATTCCAGAAAAGGCCAGGCCAGGATGCGGGTGCGGGTGATGAAGTCTTTCCGGTCCTGGGTATCCCGAAAGACCCGCTGGCCTTCGATTCCTCGAATCATCACATGATGCAAAGTTCCAGGAGCGTCTAATCTGGGTTGACAAGGCATGGCTCTTTTCCACCATAAAACCACTTAAATGCAAAGTGTATATTTTCCACTACGTTCCTCTTCTATGTCCCCTTTCCACAAAAAGGGAAGTCAACGTAGTCAACAACGTCCCGCACTCCTCTAATGGCTCGACGATCTCTCAAAAGGTGCTGGAATTATGTGAAGTGCTGGCACAGCTCCAGCGGAGATAAGTGTCGAACCGGTAAGAAGATAGGAGGAATCAGAGACGGACCACTTCACATAAGCAATCGCTTCACATAAGCGGATTTATGTGGAGCTCCACATAAATCAACTTCACCGAAGACCGGGAGGTCATCCAGACTATCTTGAAACACCTGGGGCTGTGGCTCGTCAAATCAAGACCGATTCCCAAGGCCCATGCCCCACCTGCCTTGAACCAGAACGGTTCAGGGCCTGCCGGATACATCCTGGATCATTTCTCTCCACTCCCCATGAACGACGATCCCCTTTATCGGGACCCAGACTATCCCTGGGACGCCTACCTACAGTCGTAAAGATCAGGAATACGGGGCGGAAGGACCGGTGTGCCCGGAGGAACCTCCAAAACGCCTGCCGGACCTCGGCAAATCGTTGAAATCGCCCCCTCGCCCGCTCTACCCCGAAATCCCCCGAATCCCCGCTGAAACGGCCCCAAAACAAACACAAGATCTTGTGCGCAAATTTCCTTGACACACAATTGCCTTTTTTGTATATTCAACCCACCCCAAACCGAGTTCTTATCAATTAATTTATCAGTAAAGAATTTCTCGGGATTCTAATTATGTACATAAAGAGAATATTTCTCAAAAACATTCGCTGTTTTAATGGAAATGGAAATGGGGTCAGACTTCGTTATTTCCTTATTTTCCTTGCGGCCCTCGACCAGATCCTTTTCCAACAATTATATGATAAAGTGCCCCGGGATGTGAACTCTTGGTTTCCTCGCCATAACGGCAGAATACCCAGAAAGGGGCGGCGATCAATACCTAAATACCTAAGCCTGACCCCATTCTAATCAAAAATTATAAATCTTCCTCATGTTTCCTTCCAGTATAAGGTCGTACAGATAGCAACGGAGAAGCATCTTTATGATGCTGAAAATAATCAGGTGAGGGGGTGCGCAGGCTGTCACCTCTTCAAGAATCCATTTGCCGAACTCCACCACCCGATTATGGTGGCACGAGCACCAGACGTAGCGCCGCTGCATCTCCGGCAAGCGCAGCTCCCCGCGCCCGATCGCGTCGACCAGTTCTTGAACAGAGGCTTCGGCTTTGACCATGATGTCCTCCCTTAATTCGCCAGAATCTCACTTGATCCCGAGAATCCAGCCCTCGATCTGGGCCACCGTGCGCTCGGTTGGCGTCAGGGACGGATCAAGGAAACCTGCGAGGGTGCCGTCGAGATCGGAGCGGCGCATCCACGCGGCGACCGAATAGGCGTCATGCTGATCACCGCTGCGTTCTTCGCGCGCGAAGCTCCGGCTCCACATTGCCGGATAGACCTCCGCTATCATCGACCGCCCGGACGGGATGTCCCAGCCGTCGAACGGCCAAAAATGGATGCGACTTCCAAGATGCTGGTGGAAATAGCGCAACCACGGAAGCCCGGCATGGGTAGACTTGGCTACCGAGCCCTGCACGTCGAAATGGAAGACCGACTTGGCCGCGCCTGCTCGAACTTCGGTCAACCGCCGCCAGCGCGGGTTACCGGAACGGGCAGCGCCGTTGCCGCAGGTGCCGTCGCGGACGGAATCGACGTAGGTATGGTCCGCGTCGGTCGGCCAATGGAGCTGGAAGTCGTCGAGGAACGCCGGCCAATCGTGCGGCAGGCAATGGGTCTCGAAATACGGCCGCGGAAATGAAAAGCCGTGGTCGATCCCGACTATCGTCAGCCGGTCTTCGGAAAGCCGCTCGACCAGCCACTCGGCGATGCCGCGCCGCGTCCAATACTTGCGCGGGCTCGGCGGCGGCTGCAACTCGATCGGCGGCGATCTTCGGTCAGCCATATAGACCCTCAGTCCCTTTAAGCTCGATGTGGGGGTCTGCGCTCCGGAATAGTCTATGCCGATGTAGCGGTAGAAGGCCGGGATACTTATGCCGCTCATGTCTGGCTTCCCTTTCTTGTCGGACGACCGCGCCTTGTATGGTGCTTGGGGTCACATCTTCAAATGTCAATTTTAATACTCTCATCATCCATCGTAGGCTTAAGCCTGCGACTATTCTATCCTTAAATCTACTCCATCCTGATTTCCCCTTTCTCCACCCTCACCCCATATCTCTTACTTCCATATTTCCCGACGGCCGTGACCATATAAAATGGTGGTGTCGGCAGGAGGAGAAGTTCACAAAAACGTAAGAATAGATGCGTTTCTCTTTCAGCAGGCAGTCCGGGCATTCCTTGTTTTTCAGCGAACATACAACTTTTCTGAAGGCATGGCCAAAACCTCCCCGATAATCGGGGGACACTATACTCAATTATTGACTCCGGCCGTTTTTGGGTCCTGGCTTCTGATACCGAAATGTCCTCCAGGGCCAAAGAGTATTCTCATTTTTTCGACCTGTCAACAATCATGTATGGTGTCCCTCAAATTCATGTGGTGTCCCTCGAATTCACACACAAACCTCCATAACCAGTTTAATTGTGTCCCCACCTTTCCCGCAGCCGAAGCAGTGCCAAAGATTCTTGGAAGGTTGGAAACAAAGGCTCGGAGTGCGAGCATCGTGTCCGCCAACGCACATAGCTTTCTTGCCACGGACGCCAATTCCCAAATAATTAGCGACCCAAAGAATAGGAATTTGCTTTATCAAAGATAAGTCCCAACGGCTTCTGCTCAAGTTCCATGCCTCCAAGGTGGATGAATGTGCGAAGGCCAGTTTCCTGGTTTGGGCTGGCCGGGTTTCCATTCGACGAGCGGGAAGAGGTTTCCATGCTCATCGGCTGGGGGGCCGGGCGGCGGGTTGAGGCGGGTCTTGTAGGCCGTCTCTGTACGCATTGCCTCGGTCATTTCGTCGTAGATTTCGAGGATGACGCGCTTGGTGCGGTATTCGCCGTGCTTTTCCTCGTCCTTGCGCTTCACGATGGGGAACGTGTCCATAATATAGTCAACTGCGTGACGAGGAGTCGGGAAATGTGTCTTGAGGCGAGCCAGGTCTTCTAGTGTCTCGTCTCGGACGGCCCCTTCTGCTACTCGGGCCGGAATCCAGTCCCCGCTGCGGTCTGAAGGAAGGTAGAGGTGGAAAAAGGCGGCGTCGAGCTCGCAGCGGAGCAGGAAGCGGCGTTCCTGGTCCCAGCGAAATGGCGGACCGGTCCACCCGCAGTCCTGCGCGAATGGCTCCAGGTCCCATGCCGTGTAGGTCAATTCCAGCACCCGCGGCAGCAGCCAGCCCCTCAGCGTTTGCGAACTGCCGGACAATGGGCATGAATGCGTGTAGGTAGTGGGTGGCAACACGGGAAGCTGCTTGATGATAAAGTAGCTCAAGCTTGCTCCTCCGATTTTTTGTCGGACCATGAAGTCGAGAACGAAAGAGTTCAAATTTCCTAGGAACAAACTCGTCTCTCCGTTTTTAGACTCCATCGGCAGAATCAGTGGCGCCTTGTGGCCGACACCTACCGCAGGAATAATGGCTTGAATGGCTGTTCTGATGTCAGTCGCTCGCGCCACGTCCCGGGTGCTGAGGAAGAAGCCGCGCCTCCAGTCCGTCCTCAACAACGCCGCAGCTACTGCAGAAGAAGGAACCCAGTAACGCGGCAGCGCCCTGTGATTTGCGTCGTGGTGCTCAGCCAACGTCGTACCCTCTGCGGGGATCCCACTCAATTCGGCCACATCCTCAGAACCGACGATGCTACCGTGTCGGTGGTCAAAAAGGTTCGTCATTTTTGCCTCATACAGCGGCAGACATTTCTCATCATTGCGCAAAAAAGAATTTCCTTCCAGCTTCCACCCCTCAGCTTCCAACTGCTCTCGCGTCCTGAAAAGATGGGAGTCGTTGGCCATGTCTAACATCCTCAAGAAAGAAATTCCCCATGGATTTCCTGCCTCTCCTTTGCTTTCATCGATCAAAACGGGAACTCGGCGGTAGATTTCCTTTGTAATTTCAGCATCACGTTTGCTTCGGAAAATGGGGCAGGTGTGGGTATTTGGGTTAAGAAGGGCAATATCTTCGGCGGAAAGAGAGAAATGTCGGTCGTCCTCCCGTAATTGTCCTGTATTCGTGAGAAAGAAGGCAAAGTCTGCCCCTTTTGGCGCGGCGCTTTCTGCGCCCATGGTAAGAAGGCAAAATTTGTAAGACCTATGTACCCCGGGAAAGATCCCTTCTCGGTTCTCGAAATCGTAAAGGCTTATTAAAGCCTGCTTTTCAGTCAGGTCTGCAAAGAACTGTTTATTTGTATCGTCGGTGGCAATTCCACTCGGAATGACGATTCCCACCCGGCCTTTCCAAGAAACAAGTTCCCGGGCAAGGCCAGCGAAGATCTGATAAGTATTAATGTCTCCCACGGCGCTCAATGGATATCTTTCTGATGCCCTAAGAAAATGGCTTTCGCATTCTGCCGACCGTTTAGCCTCCAAGAATTGGGACCAAAGGCTTGGATTTGTTTCCTGGAGTTGGGCAATCAGGCGCTTCCGGGCCGCGGCATTTGGGGCGTTGGCAATCTCCGCGTCTTTCTGTGCAAAGAATTCCTTTTCCTGAAGTTTTATTCGCTCCCAGGGGGGATTCCCAAGGACAACATCGAAACCACCCCCACCCTCGCCCTCCCCCATCAAGGGGGAGGAAATAGAAAGGTTGGCCTCCCCCGCCGGGGAGGAGGGAGTAGAAGAGGGGGTTTCTCCCATCGATGGGGAGGGATTGGGGGAAGTAAAGACTTCGGGAAATTCCAGATACCAGTGGAAAAATCGATGCTGAGAGGAGATATCTTCCATTTGAGCATAAATTTTGGGGGGTATTTCATAGGACCGCTCCCGGAATCGGCGGAAGAAATCCTGAGTGGGCACAGAGTTATAAGTCTCTTTTCCGAGCGGCCAGAAAAAGGCGGCAGTCCAGAGGTCGGCCAATTGGCGTTGATGCCGATTCTCATAATCGGACTGGAGAGATTCGAATTTTTTGGCTTTTTCGGTGACCTGCTGAGCTGTTTCCTCCGGCAGGGCCGCCCAAGCGGAAAAAGCCGAGGCAAATTCTTTCAGGTTCGATTTGTCCTCGGCAATCATGAAAAGGCTTTGCTGCCCTCTTCTTTCCTCCCTGTTCTTTCGTCGGATTGAGCTGGCAACGGTAGAATTATCACCTTCCATTGGTTTAAAAGCATCATCCGGTATCCCATTCGCTAATAGCTCCGGAGTTGCCCCAATGAGGGAGTTACCGCATTTGATGCGATGATCTAAGAACCCAAGCGGCCGGCCCGGATCCAGGGTTTCTATCCAGAGGGCTACCTTGCATAGCTCTACAGCCAGCGGGTTCAAGTCAACACCATAGATACAATGGGAAACCACATCGCGCAGGGCCTGCCGACGCTTCTCCGGAGGCGGTTCGGATTCGCCAGTGCGAATGATCGCAAGGTGTTTGCCTATCCGATGGGCAGCCGCTATAAGAAAATGCCTGAGCCGCACGCAGGGTCTACGACCTTGAGGTTAAGAAGGGCCTTTTCCGGATCTGCTTCTTTAAGTGCCCGGGCAATCACCGGCTCCAGAGCGGAATCGAGAAGGCAATTAATCAGGGAGGTGTGCGTATAATAAGACCCTGTGGTCTTTCGTTCTGATCCGGCTGCAACTTTTAAATCAAAGGTAGAGGCGCTGACATTAACTTCGGGATGAAGCTCGAGAAGGCTCTCATAAACACTTCCCAGCTCCTCCGTCCCGAGATTGCGATAATCCACCGGCCGCAGAAATTTTCTTTCCGCCGTATAACTCAGGTGGCGGACGGCCAAAAGAAGAGCGTCATTGGCCAGCTCGCATTGATTTAAAGAAGACAAGGCTTCTTCGGAAAAAAGAAAGCTTCCCAGGGGAGCAAGCGTCAAGGCTGATTCTCCTTCGGCTAAACAATGAAAGGTTTTTCTTAGCCCTTGCCAAAGGTCTCCATGTCGTGTGCCCCGCAAACGGCCGGCAAGTCTCCTCACGCGGGAAAGAGAATAATACTGCATGTACCTCTTCTTGGCTTCGGCAGGGGCATCCGGAAGGAGAAGGAGGCTGCGGTCTTCGGCGACGAAGAGAAAAATCAAACGATATACCAATCTGAGCAGTTGTTGATAAAGTTGCTGTGGTGTCAGCGTCCCTTTTTGAAGCTTGTCTCTAAGATCCTTATTGGCTGGATGGGCAAGGAAACCCTGACCAAGGGTTTTGATTGCGTCTTCAACCCCATTTCTGAGCTGGTCTAAGGCTCGGGTACCGCGTTTCTGCGATTCCTTGCTCCAAAGCTCGAGCCAGCACTCCTCCGGCTTTTCCGCCTCTAATCGTGACTGGTGCAAGAGCAAGAAGAGGAGGATGAAGTCTGAATAGACTTCACCGTTCATCATGGCCTCGAGGTCAAACTCCAGGAATGCCTGGCGGGTAAGGCTCAGGTTATCCCGGAGGATCCGAAGTCTCCGTCCGTTTGAGACAACGCCCCAAAGATGATTCTCTGACCTGTTGAGAAGCTCCTGCACAAGGCTATGGGGGCTTACTCTTGCCGCTCCCGCCATCCCCGGGGTCCGGGTGTCCAAATCCTGGCGGAAGCTAACCAGGTGGATGGGGGTATGGTGCCAGGAATGGGAGATAGGATAGCTTTTTCCGCCGATTTCATGCGCTTTGGAAATCAGCAGCCTCCCATAACCAAGCTCCTGGAAAAGAACCAAGAGCCAGCGTTCACGGGTGATGGTGGTACCGGCATCTGATGATGAAAGCCCTTCCGTTGCCTTGGAGAAAGCCTGCCAGGCGCCTACACATCGGTTCCAAGCTCTATTAACTACTTCATTAATTTTTTCATTTTTGGAAAGGTGATAAGACTCCGGGGTGAGCCCTTCAAGCTGCCGGTCGCCATCGGCGAGGCGCTTAAGCAATTCTGCGGGCAGCAAGGCGCCTTCGGTTTTGATGGTTGTGAAGACTTCAAGATTTCTATGGCGCATCTCTCGCCCCTTAGACCAAGGGTAAAAATATGTAGATTCCCAGAACATCCGGCGGTACATGAGGCTCTATCTTGTAACGTAAACCGTGGAGACGAGCTGCTATCCTTACCCGGCGATGGGCTTCAAGAAGCTCTTCATCCCGTCTATGGGCCGTCTCTTCCAACTTGGGCTTGATGAACTCAAATCCCTCGATGACTTTGCTGACAAACTGGGCGGCCTGGTCAGGATTTATATTCGCGTCCGGTTTTATTTGGAGAAGGCTTTCGGTCAAATTCCCATCCAGCCATTCCGCGTTTTCGGGAGCGCCGCAAAAACCCAATATTTGGCAATCCTCGGCCAGCATGGGAGTCTCCTGATCTTCTTTGACGGTGATAATATGATACCGGAAACGAATAAGAAGAAGAGTCGTTCGCTTTGCAACCTGCCTTGTCCGAATAACGCCGCAGCGCCTGGCCACCCCTTGAGCCAAAGGGTCAAGGGAGGTATTCATAACATAAGCGGCCAGAGATTCGACCATAGGATGGGTCCGGTTCAAATAGGTAACCCCGCTCTCGACTTGTGGTTCAAACCGTACATCGATACGATCAGGGGCGGCAATTACATCCTTCAAAGATCTGGGAATTTCAGATAGGTCCAAATGGATTTTATCCTTACGGGGGGTTACAACCGCCCCATGGATCTGGAAAGCCTCGGTTACGAACCTGGAAACATCGGTGCTGGACCCGATTGCACCCCGAACGGCTTCGACCTCTTTGGCCACTTCATCTACTTTGATGGATTCTTGGGCAAAAACAGTACGCGATCGTCTTTCACGCGCTGTGGCATCGTCCCATTTGGCATGCAGGTCCTCACGCGTCTGGTGGAGAAAGTCGAAAGAGAATTGCCGGCTTCCTGCTTGCTCTCTTAATAGAAGGCCCTCAAAAATTGCCTCGATGACCATATTGGTATCCCCTGGGACCGGGACCGATATGCCCAGAGAGCTGCGGATCTTTTTATGCTTGCGCAGGAGGACATCGAGAACAATTCCATCAATCTGATTATCCGTCCCATAGTAGGTGAGAACCCGAACTTTATCCCGGGACTGGCCAAAACGGTCAACCCGTCCCTCCCTTTGCTCGTGGCGGGTGGGATTCCAGCTCAAGTCGTAATGCATAACGGCGTCAAAATGTTCCTGCAGGTTGATGCCCTCGCTCAAGCAGTCGGTACAAACCAGGACTCTCTTCTTCTTGGGGCTCTCAGCCAATTCGATTATCCTATCTTCACGTTCGGAAGGTGGAAGGGTCCCGGTCACTGCGGCCACTTCGACATCAGGCAGGGCAGCCCGAAGTGCTTCAGCCACGTATTCGGCGGTCGGTATAAAGCGGCAAAAGAGGATCGGGTGATACCCGTCAATAAGGAAACTTTTTACGTAGCCAATGGCCTTCTGGAGTTTAATATCCTTTTTCCCTTTGAGAGCATCCGCTTCCCTGGCCATTTCGAGTAAAAGCCGGCGATTCTGGCTGGATTTCGTATCGCTTTCCCCTGGGTCGCTGCCCGGGATCAAGTCCATCCCTTCAGTGTCATCCTCAATGTTCAGGTCCAGGACAGTTTGCCGGCCGATCTCATCCGCCTCTTCGGTACTTTCTGACTCGGCCGCACGCGCTCGATTCCGGAGGGTGGCGGCTGCCGCAGCCGGACTGCTCGCCAGGGATCGTAGCAAGGCTAATGCCGACCACCAACGGACACGTTGCCGATGTTGTCCTCCCTCTTTATCAGTAACTGTTTCCCGGGCATACTTCAGGACCCGGTCAAAAAGCTTTTTGTAATCTGATCCTTCCCCCAAGGCATAAGTCTCCTCGGCGTCCTCGCGGGCCGGGAAGGGGGTCTCTGCTTTCATGTAATGGCGAATATCCGCCCGGCGGCGCATAACGAAATGGCCGGCAAGCCTTCTCCTATGATGCTCATTCTTGGGGCCGGTTAGATCCTCGGGCAAATCGCCGAAAGAAGGATCAATGAACGCCAATAGGGACCGAAAGGCCTCCTCTTTTCCGCTATGGGGGGTCGCGGTAACCAGGATAAGATGACGACCGTGGTCTTTAGCCAGGCTTTGGACGAGTCGATGCCGCTGATGGCGACTGCCGCGCTGCTCCTCTGCATAAGCACAGGTGTGGGCTTCATCGATAATGACCAGCTCCGGACAAGACCTGAGAAATTCATCCCTTCGCCGGTCGGATTTAATGTAATCCATGGAGACGATCACGTATGGGTAAAGATCAAACAGAGACTGCCCAACTCCACAAAAACGCTCTAACTTGCTCACTGTGCTGGGAAGTACCAATTCAGCCTGGATGTGAAACTTATTTTGGAGTTCAGCCTGCCATTGCCCGGCGAGATGCGGAGGGCAGAGCACTGCCAGACGCGTTACTTCACCCCGGTCCAGAAGTTCCCTGGCCACCAGACCGGCCTCGATCGTCTTACCGATCCCCACGTCATCAGCAATCAGAATACGCACCGGGTCGAGTTTAAGCGCCATAAGGAGGGGAAGGATTTGGTAGGGCCTTGGTTCAACTCCGATTTTGGCAAAGGACCGAAAAGGTCCCGCGCTTGAGCGAAAGCCCAAACGGACAGCATCCCTGAGAAGGCGACAGGAACGAAAGTCGCCCACCTGGGTAGGATCGGGCAGGGAGAAGGTGGCCGGTTCAACCTGCTCCAGCGGAAGATAGATCCCGGTAACTTCGTCATCCGTCCCCCCTACAGGGCGGAGGACAAGGAGATCCTTTTGGGAGTCAGGCAAAACGACCCATTCCCGGCCTCGGGTTCGGACCAAAGAACCAACGACAAAATCCATTTCTTCTCCTGAGAGATTCAGGTTTAAACGCCAAAAACGGCCCAAAATTTCAAATGCTGATTTTTAAGTACCTTTGCTCAGGCCAAAGACATGGGGAAATTGGGCAATTTTTTTGTCCCAATCCTCCTCGTCTTCAAAGCGGATCACCGTGTATCCGAGATCCTCAAGGCAACTCGTCTGTTGGATATCGCGTTCTTTTCGCTCAGGATATTTGTGGGGTGGGCCGTCCACGTAGACCACTACCAGATGGTCATCGTAAATGAAATCGGGCCGGGTTTTACATTTTTCCATAAAAACCTGGGATCTCGAAGGCAGGTGCAGATTTTTATCAGCCAAATAACGGAGCCATCTTTTTTCCAGCTCTGAACCCGCCAAGTTCAGCAATCTCTGTAAATGCTCAGCCCGGGAGAGACCTCCCGGGGATACGGAAACACTGGCACGGGCGTAATCCAAGAGGATTTGGTTGATCGTTTTGCGGTCGAGCAGAGAATGGTCTCTTTGGTTACCGTAACTCAGCAGGCAATCATAACATGCTGCTTCGCAATCATCCTTTGCCCGGGGTGCCTTTTTCCGATCTCCTCCAGTCGCTGGGTCAAAATGGCATAAATCAAGGGCTTGAACGGCAACCCTGGCAAACGCATTGGGGTCCTCCAATAGCTGACGTAAAACCCCGGCTCCTCCCTCAGCTGCCTCATAAAGGAGGATCACTTGTCGATTATCCATGCCGGGAAGAGGCTCGGCGGCCAGCTCATTATCTTCCAGCTGGAAACTGGCCTGAATAGCCTGTTTTAATGCTGACTGCAAAGAGGCCATCTGGTTTTCATCCAGCTTTTGACCTGGTCTAAAGAGCAGGCAATTGCGATGATCCTCTACAAAGGGGATGACCCTACTTGCGTTGGCGCTCATCGGATCCTGGTCGTCTTCATCTCCCACGACCTCATTTCGTGCCCAGTAACCCCGTTCAGTGTCCAATACGAATCCATACTGATTTCTATTCTTCCGTCTTGTCCATCCCAAGTTGATACGCCACAGAGTAGAGGATTGACAATAGGTTAGCGCCGCAATCTCTCCTTTTTCAGGGTGAATAAGGGTGGCGACCTGGCAGGAAGGCTTACCGCCTTGAATGCTGAATCGAACGCCGGTCTTGATCTCGTACCCCATCCTGAGCCGTTCCTCTTCGTCGCAATTAATCCGGTCTCTCCGTTTGGTCGAAACATTCTGAAGGCGGAATAGCTGGCTTAGCGCCGGGCCAAGATGATTTTTACAGTATTCACAAAGATCAACTCCCGCCCCGGCGTTCGAGATAGGATGAAGATAACCGCAATCGGGGCAAAGTTTGGCCGAGGTTGTCAGCACCCCCTCTTCGGTGACGGGCATGATAACTTTATTGATGATATACCGCGATCCTTCATGGTAAACGATACTTCGCGGCCCAAACTCAGAGATAGCCAGGAAACGGGGCCGAGATAAGAAGTATTCCTTCCGATCCCTTCTTCCCGGGATGAATGCCGAAAGGGGGAGTCGGGGGAAGTTGTATCCCGGTAAAAACCCTTCGTTGGCGAAATACCGATAGCTGTAAAAATCTGACTCCATGACCCTTGCGGACTCAAGGAGCAGCTCCAGCTGAGCCTCTGCCTCCCGGCGTAGTCTTTTAGCCTGGTTTTTGTCCTCAGCGCTGCGGCTGGCGTCGCTGATAATTTTGTGCTGGGTTTCCCTCTGATTCTTGGCGGCCCGATAGAGGGACCGCCATCTTTCACCAGCCTGGTTAAAACTCAGCGTCACCTTATTTAAGACATCTTCCACCCAATCTTCACTGTACCAATTGGCCGATTTTAGTTCTTGCTCAATGGTTGAGAGGATGCGCCTGGAGCGGATTTGCCCTTCTTGTGTGGCCCGCGTATTTTTGAAATAATTTAAAACACTCGGGAGCAGATCAAGGGAAGGATTTTCTCCGTCGAGATCCAGGATATCTCTTAAAGAAATGCCAAGAGATTGACCGGTTGCGCCAAGCCAGACCGCGTGAACATGGGCCTTAATAAGGTCCTCATTCGCAAGCTCCAGCCGGGGAGGCGTGACTACCCCCGCAACCATTTGTTCCGGCCGTTTAAAGAAATATTGATCGTGAGGGCTACCAGTTGAACAATAGGAGAAGACCAGAGCCGGTTGCCCGCTCCTCCCAGCCCGGCCGCTTCTTTGGGAATAGTTGGCTGGAGTCGGGGGTATGTTCCTCATGTTCACCACATTGAGGGTAGAAATGTCTATACCAAGCTCCATGGTGGGGGAACAATAAAGGATCGGTAATCGTCCTTCTCTAAATGATCCTTCCCTTTCTATGCGGATCTCATAGGGAACTTGAGCTGTATGCTCGTGGGCCTTAACCCCTTGAGCTTCGAGGGCCATTCCCTTGTAAAACTCCACAAAGAAAGGATTCGTCTTTCCCCCTTTTTCGGATACGGTCGGGACCCGCAGAATATCATGAAATGGCTTTGTTCCATCTCCTGCAACCCAGCGGATAGCGCTCCCTGGAAGTTGGTACCCGGGAACTTCATCCTTGTTTTCAGGCGGACGAACTTCCTCCACGAGGCCGGCGACCTTTAAAACCTTGAGCAATTGAAGATTTATTAGACCGGTAGCTTCAAAGTTTAAAGGTTCTTTATGATCTGGGAAAGTTGAATGACGGCGCAGATACTGGCTGAATAAGCCACGAGGGGATAAGAAATAATTCCCTTCATAGTCACCAGGTCTACTGGACCTTGGCATGAGGACCGGAGCTGAGACCAGTCTTTCATTTTCGTCCAGGGCCCAAGGCAGAATCAACCTTTGACTGCTTTGTTGTCTGATCCTTTCTTGGAACTGCGAATCCAGGTAATCCACCCTAATACATAGCTCTCTCCGCATGAGGTCCAATAGGGTTTTAGAAACAACGAACCGGATTTCAGGCTTAGATAGGACCAATGCAGGATAAGAACCTTTCCACTTATCCTCTGCCCCACAAAGTTCGCGCAGGGAAGGATAACCGATCGCGAGCAAACCGCACTGTTCAAGGTTTGGTGAAATAACCCTCCAACCCCGCCTTAAGTCGTAATAGAGACGGTAACCGATTACGTTTTTAAGGGCTTTCTTAGTTTCCTCCAAAGCAAGGAATCTTACCTCTGGGTCTACGGCGTATAAATTG
>JAHJQK010000160.1 GCA_018819135.1 Pseudomonadota bacterium
CATTGCCTTGGCCCGGGAAGGGGCAGATATTGTCGCCTGTGATATCCTTCCCTTGGAAGACACCCTGGCGGGGATTCCCAAATTGCAGGGCCGGGCGCTGGGTTTGAAATGTGATGTATCCTCTCCCGCTGACATCACCGCAACCGTGAACCGGGCGCTACAGGAATTCGGCCGGATTGACATCCTCCAAGCCTTACCTTGCCGATCCGCCGCTCTTGGAAACGGCAAATGATTGAATGGTCAGGAGAGGGATCGCTAAAAGGCAGACCGATGAAAGCCTTAAAAGAAAAACGGTTGTTGATCTGGTTTTCCAGCTCCGAGTCGGATTTGATGCCAAACCATTTCTGGAGCAGAAGTGCTTTAAACAACATCGAGGGAGGATAAGCTTTATTCCCGTATTCGGATTGACCTACTGGATAGTTTGCCGTCGCAATCTGTTCGAGCGGCTCCCATTTAATGGCCTTATCAACTTCCAATAAGAACTGTTGGGTACGAGCTTGACCAAAGGATCTCTTAACTTCCAGATCAAAAAACGAGGGATGAGAATCGTACTCCTTGAATGGCATGGCGGCTACCTCCAGATGATGGAATTTGGCCGATAAAATAACAGCGAATTGCATATTTATCAAGTATTATCAGCTAGTTATTGTAACTTTTAACATATTTTCTCAGCCGGTATCCCGGATAATAAGCCGGGAGCTGTGCAAAGGTTTCAAAAGGAAGGGAACTCTAACTTTCCAGCCTTGCCACCGAGGATCGGCAAGAAGCCCCCGTTCTTTTACGGAAAAAGAAAACTCCTTTTCGAAGAAAGGTAAAACTCCGCAGATGCTCCTTCAAATATCGAACATTGAAGTGGGTTACCATAAAAAGCAAGTCATCTTTGGGCCATCCCTTACTGTTGAGGAAGGAAGTGTGGTAGCTTTGGTGGGACCCAATGGGGCGGGGAAAACTACGATCCTGAATACTGTCATCGGCCTTTTGCATCCCCGCAAAGGCGAAATCCTATTTAAGGGGGTCAATATCACCCAGCAAAAAGCTTCGGAAAATGTGCGCAGGGGAATTTCTTTAGTCCCTCAAGGGGGAAGGGTTTTTTCCGATCTTTCCGTACTGGAGAACTTGGAACTGGGAGGATACCTCCTGAACCTTCAAAAAAGAAATGACCGCCTTCGGTACGTATATAACCTTTTTCCCATTTTGAAGGATAGACCTAATCAGAGGGCCAGCTCCCTGAGCGGGGGTGAGCGCCAAATATTGGCCATTTCCAGGGCACTTATGTTAACCCCAGACCTTTTACTCCTGGATGAACCCTCTATCGGATTGGCTCCTCTTATGGTGAAAGAGATTATGAGAATCTTAACCCAGATCAGCAGGGAGATGGGCATAAGCGTCTTCGTGGTTGAGCAGAATGTCCAGGAAATTTTTCAAATAGCTCAAAAGGCTTACGTGCTGAATATGGGGAAAATCGTCTTAGAGAGCCACCATCCCCTGGAGCTGTTGAACGATGAGAATATGCGTAGGAGCTATCTAGGTTAAGAACGGAATATTGGCAAAAATGCAAATAGTTCTCCTCCCCTCTGAGGGAGGAGTGAAAATCAAGCGGGTAGTCCTTTTGCTTACCCTCTCCCGAATCTCCTCCCGCGAAGAGGAGGGGAAAAATATTAGGGTATTGTAACTATTCAGTCTGCCTAATCACGCCAATAGGTATTCTACGGATTAGGAATGGGATTCAAGACCGTCGCGAACAACCTGCGAATGTTGAGTAGTTACAATTTTTGTTGACTTTTTTCAGGGGTATTAAAAATAGGGTGCCTAAATAGTGTCTGAACGAAAACCCTATTTTCGAAATTCGGGTCTAATAATTTCAATGAGTTAGATTTAAAAAAATGCTATTTTTACAAATTTTAAAAATCGAAAATTTTTGGCAAGCATAAAATATGCCAAATGGTAACAACTTAAAATAATTGAAAAATATTTTGTTAAATATTGGCACAAAACATGCTGTCCTGAAAAACTTCGTTTTGAAAAGTCAATATAACGAGCTGTTATAATTATGATTTTCGGCATTTCGTTCTGACACTAAATAGTTACAGGGTATTTTCTAAAAAAGGAGGAAGGAAAAATGAAAAGATGGAGTGTGGCTCTGATGTTCTCGTTATTGGTATCGATTCTTAGTTATCCTATTTCCTATGGAGCTGAAGTCTATAAACTCGGCTCTGTGGCCTGTATTACGGGGGGGATTCCCCAACATGGGGAATATACCTTGAGAGGGTTTAAACTGGCTTTGGAGGATATCGAAGAAAGCGGGATGATCAAGGGCGGAAAAATCGAGGTGGTGGCCGAGGACGGACAGAATGTTCCTCGGGTGGCCCTGGCAGCGATTAATAAATTGATTAATATTGATAAGGTGCAATATTTTGAGACCGTCGGTTCCAGTGTTGTGCTCGCCCTTGCGCCTGTTGCCCAACAGAATAAGATTGTTTTAATGAATACAGCCGCCACCCATCCGAAGGTTCGTGAAGTGGGTAAACCCTATACCTTCAGCATTATCCCGGGGACGGCAACGGAAAGTAAAGGATCTGCGCAGTTTTCATTTACAGAGCTTAAGGCCAAGAAAGCCTCTATTCTGTATGTGAACAACGAGTACGGTCATGGGGCAAAAGATATTTTTGAGAAGGTCTTCACTGACCTTGGCGGAAAAGTAGTAGGGACGGAGATCTATGACCTCGGTGCCACCGATTATCGAACGCAATTGGCCAAGATCCGGGCCCAAAACCCCGATGTGGTCTATTTTGCCGGCCATGCCAATGAGTGCGGCCGGGCGATCAAACAGGCGCGAGCATTTGGTATGAATGGTCCCTGGACGGGGACTATTGCCACCGTTGCTCCTGAAACTCTTAAGACCGCAGGAGAGGCTGCAGAGGGATTTTACGCTGTGGCCTTCCCCTATGATCCGGTCGATGGAACTCCTAAGATGAAGGAATTTGGCCAACGCTACAAGAATGCCTTCGGGGTCCTCCCCACGATCTATTCAGCCAACTCCTATATTGCTGCCATGCTTTTCGCCAAGGCGATTGCCAGCGGTGCCAGTACCGGTCCAGAAATCTCGAAGTACCTTTTTACGATTAAGGACTGGGATACCATCATCGGCAAAATCAGCATCGACAAGGATGGCATGGTGGACCTCCCCTGTAGATTTCTCGTGGTCAAAGGAGGAAACTTTATCCCTTACAAGTGATAAAGTAAAGATAGATGCGGGTGGAATGGCCCCCTGAACGAAAAGGAAAGGAACCAAATCATTGTTCTTACAACTGTTGGTTAACGGAATCATTGCGGGCAGTGTCTACGCTATTCTTGGATTAGGTTTTGGGATTATCTTTTCCACCACCCGAACCTTTCATTTTGCCCACGGCGCTGTTTACAGTATGGCCGGCTATCTGGCTTTTCAATTCTGTGTATCCTGGCAAATTCCTCTGACGATCTCGATCGCCCTTTCGCTTCTGTCCACCATTTTTTTAGGGATAGCGATCGAGGGGTTGATTTACAGGGGCCTGCGCGGGGTCGGTGCTTCCTCCATGGAGCTCCTCGTGAGTTCCCTGGGCCTGTTTATCCTCCTTCAGAATTTCATGATTATCCTCTGGCAGAGCGACCCGCGCGTTCTCCCGGTGGCGGAAGCGATTCGCAAAGGAATTTCCATAGGGGGAATATGGGTCACTTACCTGCAATTGATCATCATTGCCATTAGCATTTCCTTATGGGGGCTCATGCTGGTTTTTAGTCATAAGACCAAAATGGGCAAGGCCATTCGAGCTTTGGAAAGCGATCCTGAAATGACCGAGCTTGTGGGCATCGATCCGGTTTATATTCGTTTTTTGGTCTATGGGATAGGATCGGCGCTCGCCGGCGTCTCCTCGATCCTGGCGACGATGGATGTGGGCATCGATCCCAACTCGGGAATTATGGCCTTGCTCATTGCGGTCATTACGGTCATCGTAGGGGGGATCGGGAATTACTCGGGGACGGCTTTGGCGGGCCTACTCCTGGGCATTGCTGAAAATATAGGGATATGGAAAATTCCATCCGAATGGAAATCCTCCATCGCCTTTGGCATCTTACTGATCTTTATCCTATTCCGCCCGACCGGCCTTTTAAAAAAGACTTAGGATTTTAAAAACATGGACTATATTTTCTACATCCTAATCCTTGTGGAGATATACATTATTTTGGCTGTTTCCCTAAATCTGCTGATGGGCTTCGCCGGTCTTATTTCCATGGCTCATGCCGGGTTCATGGCCATTGGGGCCTATACCACAGCCATTCTGGTTACGCGCCTGGGTGTGAACTTTCTCCTGAGTATTCCACTGGGAGTCGTGATGGCCGTTATGGTCAGCGCCATAGTGGCCATTCCTTCGTTGCGGGTGAAGGGAGAACACTACATCATCGCCTCCTTTGGGCTACAGATCATTCTTTATAACATATTGCTCAATTGGGTCTCCCTGACCAATGGCCCCTATGGGTTCTCCGGGATTCCCCGCCCGCAGATTTTCAGCTATACTTTTGCGACCTATCAATCTTATTTGATTTTAGCTAGTATCATTACCTTCGTCTGCGTTTTTTTGATTTGGCGAGTTACCAATTCACGATTTGGTTTAATCCTGAAAGGCATTCGCGAGGATGAAGTGGCGGTCTTGTCTATTGGGAAGAATGTGAACCGCTTTAAGGTCATCACCTTTATCGTGGGTTCTTCCACCGCGGCTGTTGCCGGGAGCCTTTATGCAACGGCCATCAGTTTCATCGATCCCTTTTGTTTTACGATCCATGACTCCATCTTCATACTGGCAATCGTGATCATCGGCGGGATGGGCAATATCTTTGGATCGGTTTTGGGCGCTTTACTGCTCATAAGTCTGCCGGAACTCTTGAAATTTATTCACGTCTCTGAAACCGTTGCTGCTCCCCTCCGGCAGATGATTTACGGTGCCCTTTTAGTTATCCTTATGCGGTTCCGTCCCCAGGGGCTCTTGCCGGAGTACAGGGCAAGGAAAGGGAAAGGGTGACTTTTTGGACTCAGGGAATTATTTTTTCCAATTACGTGATGTGCATAAGGATTTTGGTGGTTTGACCGCAGTTCAGAATCTTTCCTTTCATATTGAGCGGGGGAAGATTACCAGCCTCATCGGCCCCAATGGAGCGGGGAAAACCACAGTCTTTAACCTCATCTCCGGGCAATTGCCGCTGGATAAGGGCCAGATTCTTTTTAAAGGGAAGAGTATAACTTTGCTCTCCCCTCATAAAATTGTGGATTTGGGGATCGCCAGGACTTTCCAGGAACTCCGCCTTTTCCAGAGGCTCACTGCATTACAAAATGTTCTTGTGGGCTTGCAGCATCGCCAAGGGGAACGCCTCTTCCCGGCCCTGTTACGCGGCCCCAGTTTAAAAGAAGAGGAGTTGGCAGACCTCCAAAAAGCGCGCGATCTTCTGCGCCTCGTTAAATTGGAGCCCAAAGGCGATGAGCTGGTGGAAAATCTTTCCTATGGGGAGCAGAAACTTTTATCCCTTGCCCGGGTTTTGGCTACAGATGCCGAACTGATCATGCTCGATGAGCCTGCTTCGGGAATTCCCCTAGGAGAAGTGGATCGGATGTTGATGATCATTCAAGATCTGGTGAAACAGGGGAAAACAATATTGGTCGTTGAACACAACATGGAAGCGGTCATGAGAATTTCGGATTGGATCATTGTTTTAAATTTCGGGGAGCAGATCGCCTCCGGAACACCGCAGGAGATCCAGATCAACAAGGATGTGATTCGAATATATTTAGGAATATAAGCGAATACTGACATGACAACCTGAATCTATCAAGAATTCAGGGGACATCCATGATAAGAAACGTCAAGAAGGAAAACGGAGATTTTCCTTGATCTTCCCGGATGCCGCCGGTGGTTATTTGTAACGCCTTTTTCTCCGTCCAATCTTTTTCATTCTTTCCAATGGGCCAGCCTGATGATCAGGCGACCAGACTGCCATTTACGGTATCAGATTAAAAAGATATATTTGTGTAATGAGTTTTGGTCTCCAGGTTTTTTCTCCTCCACAGTTGGAATTAACGAGGATGCCATAAAGAGATATGTGGAATTCCAGGAAAAGGTCGACAAGGGGCAACTTCAACTAAGCCTCGATTTAAAGTTTTAAGTGCCACGGGCGTAAGCCCGTGGATATCTACTTGTCAAGTAATATCGTATATTTATTATATTTTTTCTCAAATTTTTACTTGTCTTTTTTGCTGGATCATCCCCCCGAGAAATTTGGGAGGTATCCACGGGTTAATGGTTGCAAGACCTTCATTTTGAGGATGGCTTGGAAATGGCAAATTTAGATGGTGGTTATGCCAGGTCTCTTTTTGTGAACTTAGAACATATCCAAATGATGAAACGGGCTATTTTGGTCATATGAGCTTGCCTCCGTGTTGTCCCCAAACTACATTAAACCTTATTTTATAAGGGGGAGGCAAGCTTGTTTAAAGAAATAATATTGGAAATAAGAAGACAAATAACTATGAGCTTATACATTACCAACGAGTCACCCACAGCCGTACCTGCCTGGTTCTAGATGGGCCACAGGCACGGCTATGGATAACTCTAACAGAGGGGAGGGCAACCTTCTTCTAATAACTGCTTAATAATAAAGATATTTTAAAAATAATGTTAAAGAAATTTTGACAATGCGTTAGCTGGAGGAAGGAGGGATAGATATGAATTGGAGTCTTGTTGTCGACAGAAACGCAGAGCTGTTTCCTGACAAGGAATGTCTTGTCGGTCTTGGGAAAAGGGTCACTTGGAGACAGCTAAAAGAACGAGTCAACAGTTTGGCTCAGGGGCTGCTTGATCTCGGCTTGGGATCGGGTGATGTAATCAGCATTCTCCTGAACAATTGTCTTGAGTATGTTGAAATGACCTTCGCAATTAACAAAATTGGTGCAATTTGGCTTCCCTTGAATTACCGGCTTCATGCCGAGGAGATCCAGTATATTCTGAACAACGCGGACGCGAAAGCACTGATAACCGAGCCTGAATATGTCCCCCTCGTTGATTCCAGCAGAGGTAACCTGCGGGCCATGAAACATTATCTTCTTCTCGGAGCAGAGATTCGGGATGGCTGGATCCAGTACGAAGGTATGATCGAACGGCACTTGGGTGCCAATCCACCCAATGTGGAAGTGGGAATCGACGATCTGCATCGACTCGCGTATACGTCCGGAACCACGGCCCACCCCAAAGGAGTCATGCTGACTTATGGCAATCTTTATTGGAAGAATATCGGGCATATCTTGCTATTCGGTATGACTGAGGCGGATCGGACCCTCGTGGTCGGCCCCCTCTACCATGTGGGAGGGATGGACCTGCCAGGTACCGGTACCCTTTACTGCGGAGGCTGCCTTGTGATCCTCAAACGATTTGATACAAAAGAGGTTCTGAAGGCGATTCACAACGAGAAGGCAACTAACATGTGGCTTTCTCCTGCCATGACGATAATGCTCTTTAATGAACCTACATTTAAAGAGTACAATGTGTCATCCGTGCGTTTCATCATTGATGGCGGGGAGAAAATGCCCGAGGCACTAATCTCCAAGTTCAAGGAGAACTTCCCCACGGCTTGGTTTGCCGATGCGTATGGGCTGACAGAAACGGTTTCCGGCGATACATTTTTAGCGAAGGATAAAATGCTCCATAAAATTGGTTCCGTTGGTAAGCCAGTCGCGCATTTGCAGGTGCGGATCATGGACGACGACAACAATGAAATGGGGCCTAACGAACTCGGTGAAATCTGTCTGAAAGGGCCAAAAGTGTTCAAAGGATACTGGAAAAACCCTACTGCAACGGAAGAGGCCCTTAAAAGTGGATGGTTTCACACAGAAGATATAGGCAAATTGGACGAGGAGGGCTTTCTCTATATCATGGATCGGAAAAAAGACATGATCATTAGCGGAGGCGAAAACATCGCTTCACCAGAGGTCGAGAGGGTCATCTACGAACTCCCTGAGGTCCTGGAGGCAGCCATCATTGGTATCCCTCATCCCAAATGGCTGGAGATACCCAAAGCATACGTAGTGCTTATGAAGGGGGCCAAACTTTCAGCGGAAGACATCGTCCAATACTGCTCCAAAAAGCTGGCAAAATTCAAGGTGCCTAAGGAGGTTGAGTTTATTGACAGCCTACCTCGTACTTCATCGGGCAAAGTTCTGAAACGCGAGCTGCGTGCCCGGAGTGAGCAGGGAGCGAAAAAAGGCTAGCGCAAGCTAAAGTTTCTGCGCGTAAAGGGGAGAAGCTCAAGCAAATAAAGCAAGTATGGATAGACCGGTTTGGACCCGCCTGTTAACGTCTGGATGGATAATGTGACAGCATTCCTCCAGTTGCATGCGGGTCTTCCAATTGGTCTCGTTCCTTAGCCCATTGCTTTCAAGCTGGTTCATTCCTATGCAGACCTATTGGTGATAAACGTATTAATATGCCATTTTAATTATATAGAGGAACGATGAACTGGAAACGTTTCGTTCGAGTTGTTTTTTTGATTTTATGAAATCCCCCTCATCAAGCTTTTTGAGATGCCCCGCCCTGTAATTCTGATGTCTCGATGGAGCATCGTCATTTGGGCAGGGCGGTTCTCCAATTGGGATCTGCAGCTACCATCAGCGATAGCATGATATGGCGTCTCTATATCGATGTTCATCATCTGGGAATGTCAACCGAAAATTGACCATCTGTGATAACCGAATTTTGACCACCCCTGAGCGATGTTTAAAGTTCGAGATGACGAGGGTTAATCATCTCACCTCTTCGTTATCGGGAAGGGCATGAGAAACTTCGGTCGTCC
>JAHJQK010000161.1 GCA_018819135.1 Pseudomonadota bacterium
ATCTTTACAAATCTTGAAGAAAAATTAGTCGCTCAGCAAATAGATCCCAGAGTGCCTTGGCTGAATGGTTACAAACTCCATTTCGAATTCAAATGATCAGCTAAATTTTGTATATTGAATTATAGGTGAATTATTGCTGATGATTTTAAAAATTTCAATTCTCCAGTTGGCAATTTGCATTTTTCACTTTACATTTCGATATCTCCGTGTTCTCTGGGGCGAAAAAAATCAAACCATTCCTCCATCCACGCAGATGACCTGGCCGGTAATGTAGGAAGCCTCTTCGGAAGCAAGGAAGAGCACCAAGGAGGCTACCTCCTCCGGCCGGCCAAAACGTTTTAGGGCAATCATGCTTAAAAATTCTTGCTTATATTTCTGGTCAAGCTTCTCAGTTAATTCGGTCTGGATGACCCCCGGACAAACGGCGTTGACCAGA
Source organism: Pseudomonadota bacterium (assembly GCA_018819135.1). GTDB lineage: Bacteria > Desulfobacterota > SM23-61 > SM23-61 > SM23-61 > JAHJQK01. Next base: position 437 of record JAHJQK010000161.1, read on the forward strand.
ATTCCCCAAGGTGCCACTTCGCGGGCCAAGGACTTGGTGAGGCTAATCACCCCCCCTTTGGAAGCGGCATAATTGGTTTGCCCTGCCCTGCCCGTGATGGCGCTGGGTGAAACCAGGTTAATGATCCTCCCTCGTTTCCGGCCGATCATGGGCCGGAGGGCAGCCCGGCAGCAAAGAAACGTTCCCTTCAGGTTGGTATCGATGACCGCATTCCAGTCCTTGTCCGACATAAGCATCATGTGGCCATCCCGGACAATTCCGGCATTGTTCACCAGCACATCCAGCCGCTGGTATTGGTCGAGAATTTCTTTGAACATGCCGTTCACTTCTTCGTTGCGGGTGACGTCGGCTTTTTGAATTTGGGCTTTTCCCCCAGTTTGCTGGATTTGCGATTCCATTTGCCGGGCTGGGTCTTCATCATGTCCATAGTTGATGATCACTGAAGCCCCTTTTCGAGCGAAGGCCCAAGCAATGGCTTTACCGATTCCCTTGGAACCGCCCGTGATCAAAACCACCTGACCTTCAAAATTCATTCTGCCTTCCATTTTCACATCCTCAAGGATCGTCCTTGATGATTTTTAATAATCATATGGGATGAGCCTATAAAAAGTCAAAAAATCTCTTTCTAAATCTCCCCTCTATTACCTCCCGGCCTCAAGATCCTCTTTACAGGGTTGGGGTATTTCCTTTTTGTACAACTTCTTCTGCCGTAAAAGTCAGAGCTGAACGGCTCACCCAGCGAACCATCTGGGAGAGCACATTCCCGGGGCCAACTTCGATGAAGGTATTGATCCCCTCTTCCACCATCCGGAGGAGAACTTTGTGCCAACAATTGGGTTGAGAAAATTGAGCGCTTAATTCCTGTTTGATTTCTTCTGGAGTTTCTAAAGCTTCCGCCTTCAGGTAGCTTAGAACGGGGAAGCGCGGCGGGTGGACTTGCCAATCCTTTATTTTTTGAGCGAAGGCCCGCGAGGCGCGTTCCATTAGAGGGGTATGGATAGCCCAACCAATAGGAAGACGTTTGGCTAATAAGGCTCCCCGCTGTATGCAAAGTTGAATAGCCTTTTCCACCGCCTCTTCCTCTCCGGAGATAACCACCTGATGGGAGCTATTGATCGAGGCCACGAAAACCCGGTTTACCTCCTGGCAAACAGACTGCACTTCCCCTGCGGATAACCCGATGATTGCCGCCATGGCCCCCTGATAGAATCTTCCTTCTGCGGACATTTTCTCGGCAGCGATCCTAACCCCCTCCAGACCCTGTTCGAAGGAGAGGGACCCGGCCGCGACCAGGGCGGAGAAGATTCCGAGGCTAAAACCCGCAGCCCATCGGGGGGTAAGATTTATCCGGTTGATCTGCTCGGCATACGCACAGTTGGTCACGTGTACAGCAACCTGGGCGTACAGGTCTTGGAAAAGAATCTCTTCCGGTCCGTTAAGGCATAAGTCGAAGAGGTCCAATTCAAGGTTTCTGCTCGCCTGCTGGAATAATTCTAAAGCCCCGGGATACGCCGCCAATCCACGAACCATACCTACGGATTGTGAACCCTGGCCGGGGAAAAGAAAGGCGATTTTAGACATGAGGTACCTTCTTGGAAGCCCTTCGCTCCCGCTTGATTTTCATGTGTTCCCAGAGGGGGCCTTTCACCCCGATCTGGCGCAGTTTGGTTTGCAGGCGGAGAGAGACATTGACGCCGAGCCCCGGGAAGATCCAATCGGGATGGACTTTGGCTTTTTCTTGGACGAAGGCAACAATTTTATCTTTGATTGCTGGAGCAATGTAAAAAGTCGGCTCAAGGAAATCATGAGCGGGAGCAATCATTCCTTCTGCTTCGGCCAGACAGGCCAAACCTGTACCGGGAAAGATGCGCAAGCCCACCATGGCGATTACCGCTGTTGGAGAGATTTCTTCCATAAGCTCAAAAGTTTCTTGCAAAGTTTCCGAAGTCTCTCCAGGCGCCCCCAAGGAAAGGCTATGGCAAACTTCCAGGCCGACCTTACGGGCCAAACGAGTGGCGCGCCGGATGTCATCCGGAGTGAAATTTTTGCCCAATTGGACCAAGACCCGCGGGGATCCAGAATCCGTGCCAAATTCCACTCCTGTACATCCGGCCGTCTTCATGTCCTCGGCCAGAGCAGGACTGAAGTAGGAAGGATGCGCGTAGCAGGACCACTGGAGAGGAATCCCTTTTTCAACCAAGGCCCGGCATACCTCCCGAGCATGGCTCTCGGGGAAATTAAAAATATTATCGACCAGGAAGGCATTCTCAACTCCCCGCCGGATAAGGTCTTCGGCATCTTGGGCTACTTTGGCGGGTGAACGGAGACGAACCTTTCTTCCTTCGATCAGCGGGTAAGTGCAATAGATGCACGAAAATGGGCACCCGCGCTTGCTTTGCAGGTTTCCCATCCCCCCCTCTTTGAAATATTTTCTGAGGTCCAGGCTGCTCCAATCAGGGGGAGGAAGAGAGTCCAAGTCCCGGATGCTCGCCGGTTTGGAAAAATCCTCTGCATCCCGGGCCAGGAAGCCTTCTATGGTACAAGAAGAAATTTTGTCTATCCCCTTTAACAATTCCGGGAAGGTTTCCTCTCCTTCCCCCACAATTCCCCCGTCCGCACCCAAATATCTGAGAATGGCTGCCGGTAGGAGGGTAAATCCTGATCCTCCCAGGAATATAGACGCGGAGGAAAGCTCGCGGCAGCGCTCCATCACCTTTTTATAAAAGGGGAGATACGAAATCGTATTCGGGTAGGATAAGTTGTCAACGTTCCGCAGGGAAAGTCCGATGGCTTCCGGGGAAAAATCCCGGATCGATTTTGCTATCGCCTCTTCCCAGTTTTCAACAAAGCAAAGGTCGAGACATTGCACCTCATACCCCTGGAATTTCAGCGCGGAAGAAAGGTAGGCCAATCCCAAAGGGGCCACAGGATCCGGAAGATTTTCCATATTCGGGGAAATGAGCAAAATGCGCATATAAAATCTTTAACCACAGAGTACGCCGAGACCGCAGAGAAACAATCCTTAACTTGCAGCAATAATCTTCCGGTCTCTACTCCAGGGCTGACGGCTGATCGCTGAAAATTTAATACTATTTATTATCCCGGCGCACTCTGCAATCTCGGCGGTGAATATTTCTTTATTTAATAACACAGGCAAGGAAAGGAGTCAAAATGGAATACCCTTGTTTCATTTTATTCTTTTATGTATCCTATTTCTATGGGCTGGCTGGATAGCATGGGGAAGGAACTGATCTCCTTGGAAGTTTTTCTACCTTTCATCCCCCTTTTTGTGGCCTTCGACGCCTTAGAGATCCTTCCTATTTTCGTCTCCCTCACCTCAGAGATGGAGCAGTCTGAGCGAAAAAGAGTGATCCGTCAATCCACCCTGACAGCTTTTCTGGTGAGCATCGGCTTTCTCGGAGTGGGAGAATCCATCTTTGCTCTGCTGGGGATCTCAGTGTCCGATTTCAAGATCGCGGGAGGAGTCCTCCTCTTTATCATTGCCATTGTCGATTTGGTCTTTCCCGAAAAAACCCGAACCTTTCCTAAAGAAACAATTGGGGTGGTGCCCATTGGAATTCCTTTAATTGTTGGACCGGCTGTCCTCACCCTCCTGCTGATGATTGTTCATACCTACGGTTACTTTTCAACCCTCCTCTGTCTCACCCTCAACCTGCTGGTCGTCTGGCTCGTCTTCACTGAATCACATTGGATCCTGCGCTTCATGAAAGAAGGGGGAACCAAAGGGGTGGCCAAGGTCTCTTCCCTGTTACTGGCTGCTTTTGCCATGATGATGATTCGCATCGGGATAAAGGAATGGATGGATATGTTCTCTCAATCCCATTTTTAAACAATCCGAATTTTTCCTCATCCGGTCAGGATCTGGCAGTGAACGGACAGCAACCAAGTTTGACTTTCTCCCTCGGTTGACGGCTGTAGTTAACGAGATCTATCTCTTTTTCCTCTGCTAATTTGTGGGCCATTTCTCTTCCTCGTTGGATAAAACAGGCAGGGTCAAACTTATATGGGGCAATTCGGTAAAAAAAGATCTTGTATCGGCGGGACAAGGTCTTTATAATCTCCATAATCTTCTGGGTCTCCAATTGCACCCTATTTAGGAATTTCTTCCATCAGAGGGGAATGGGCTCTGCTCAGAAGTTGGAGACCATTCTATAAGCGTTTTCTAAAGTGAGTATTTAAACTAGCGGGGATAAATGGAGAGGATCCATGAAAGCTGCCTACTATCAAGGGAACAGAACCATCAAGGTTGGTGAATCGATCCAGCGCCGGCCCGGGCCGGATGAAGTCCGGCTCAATGTAGCTTATTGTGGCGTGTGCGGAACGGACCTGCATATTTTTAAGGGCGATATGGATAAACGGGTTAGCATACCGCAAGTCGCCGGTCATGAAATGGCCGGCGAGATTGCCGAGGTCGGCGCAAACGTTAAGGATTGGTCGGCAGGCGCATGGGTGGTGGTGCGCCCCTTGGATCCCTGTGGAAACTGCCCGGCCTGTCGCGCCGGACATGCCCATATCTGCTACAATCTCAAATTTCTGGGAATTGACACCCCTGGCGCTTTTCAGGGTTCCTGGACAGTGCCTGCCCACACCCTTCACCGTTTGCCTCCGACTCTTCCTCTGGATCAGGCAGCCTTAATCGAACCCCTGGCTGTGGCCTGCCACGATGTGCGGCGGGGAGAGGTGCAATCCGGAGAAGAAGTTGTAGTTATTGGTGGGGGCCCCATTGGCTTACTGATCGCTATGGTCTCTACCCACCTCGGGGCGCGGGTGTTAATCTCGGAGTTGAATCCATTTCGGATAAACCTGGCTCGCGAGATCGGGCTGGAGACCATCAATCCCCAAGAAGCTGATCTGGCCGCTTGGGTGGGAAAGCGGAGCGGCGGGGCAGGGGCCGATGTGGTTTTTGAAGTGTCCGGGTCTGCGGCCGGCGCTGCTTCCATGACCCAACTGGCCCGGGCCCGGGGCCGGATCGTTATTGTGGCGATTTTCGCGGAATTGCCCAAGGTGGACCTTTTCCGTTTTTTCTGGCGTGAATTGCACCTCTGCGGCGCGCGGGTGTATGAGCCGGAAGACTTTGAAAAAGCCATTGCTTTGGCGGCCAGTGGAGTCCTGCCGCTAAGCCGGTTGATCAGCGACCGGCGGCCTTTGGCGGATTTGCAGGGGGTATTTGAGCAGATCGAAGGCAGGACAGACCTAATGAAGGTCTTGATTGATACCCGAGGAGAATAAATAGATATTCTGAGCCAATTCAGGTTGGATGGTAAGGTCGCGCGGGTGCCGGCTTGCCGACACGGCCGATGATGTGCCCGGTGCGATTCTCACGGTTGTTGGTGATCGATGGGACGACAAAGCAGGATTTTGAAGTCCGGCAGCCGGAATGGTTCCACCGCGAAAGATTCAAGGTCCGGGAAGAGGCCGAGTTTTTATAAAGAAAAAAATATAGCCGATAAAAAAGGAGAAAAGAATGGAAGGGAAGCCCCTTTTAGAAGGGATCGATAGTGGAAGGTTGGAAAGGATTGTCTTGGCTCGTATACCCATTGGCGTGGATTTGTTGGAAGCGATCTACGAGGTGGTGAAAAGGGAAAAAATTCAGAAAGGCCTAATCCTTATGGGAATCGGTGCCCTGAAAAAAGCCGTCTTCAGGAACTTGAAAATTTTTCCCCGAGAATACCCGGTAACGCCCAAAGACCGAATTTATTTTGAGGTACAACAGCCTTTGGAACTATTGTCTTTATCAGGCTATATCGTTCCCCGGGTGAACGGAGAGCCCCACGTACATGCTCATTTTTCAGCTTCCACCGTCATGGGGGATAGCATTGCTACTTACGGCGGGCACCTGGATCAAGGAACGATAACCTTTGTTAAAGCGGCCGTAGCCATTGGGGTTCTGGAAGGAATTGCGATGGGGAAAAAATGGGTTGAGGAACGGAAGACCGAGGATCTATGGGTCGGGAAAGAATAAGGATGACGGTGGAAGGGTTCAAACAATTGGTCATCAGGCATTTTGAGAGAATTCTGGTCGGCCTCATTCTCCTGATGGCTTTCATTGGTACTTACTTTATCGAGGAAAAGTCGATCATCCTCAATTTTTATTTAAAAATTAAAACACTACGCGCATGGCGCTAAGCGCTTAGCGAAGTTCTACTTTCAACTGCGTCCAAATTATTATATCGGCATTTTTTTGGTTGGCTTTAATCCTTTATCTTTGAAATTATTGATGAATTAATTGTTTTAAATGAACCTTTCGAATCTCTCTTTTTTAACCTTGCACACCGGGCAGACTTCCGGAGGTTCTTCCCTGGCGCACAAGTAACCGCAAACCCGGCATCTCCAGACGGGCAGGGGGAGGGAAAATATTTTTTTGTCCCCGGACCCTAATTGGGAGTTTTTCCTCTCTTCCGCCGGCGGTCGTCTTTCGGGAATGGAGTTAATTTTTTTCTCACCTTTTAAAACCGCCCGGGAAACGTAGAGGGCGCAATAACAAGCGTCGAAATCCGTCAAATCAGGATCACGGTAATCGCAAGGACAAATAATATCAAGGTCTTCTTCTTTATTGCCCGCGGCCAACCGGCACGGACATGCCCAGTAGCCATACCTTTTTTCGTTTATGAGTAGGCCCTTGACAAGTTCTTTGGTGAAAGCCACATCCGGGTTAAGATGGTATCCAGAGGCCTTGGCTTCTCGCTGCAACCTATCATATAGTTTTTCCACCTCTTCCCAATTTACTTCCAACCCGTCTTTCATGATTTTAAAGCCTCCTCGATCTTCTTTTCATCAAAGCCTATGATGCAATGATCGTTGATGGAAAGAGTGGGGAATGAACAACGGGGGTTCAGTTTTTTAACCTCTTCGGTGGCTTTCGTTTTTTCTTCACCCTGGAGAAGGTCAACATCGACATAATGATACTCCACGCCCAATTGGTCCAGGAACTGCTTAGTTTTTCGGCACCAAACACAGGTGCTCAGGGCATAGAGCATAATACTCCCTTTCTTTTTTCCGGCGACATGGGTCGTTCCCATTTTCATTTACCTCCCCCTTTAGTTTCATCTAAAAAGGTGATTTACCGCAGAGGGCACAGAGGAAAATTAAGATTATTTTGTTTTTTAACTATGAAATTATTCTCTGGGTTCTCTATGGTTTGAAAAAATCGCTCAATTTAGTTTTCAATTTTCAATAGAAAAGATATGCGAAAGAAGAGTAAGAGTCAATAAGGATTCTGTAAAGGGTGACAAGAGATTGTTCAAATTCAGGTCCTGCTATCAGAAGCAATGGGCCAAAGTAAAGGGAAAGAAAGGGGGTGAGTTTTTAAAAAAATGATTGACGCTGCCTGGACAGAAATAGTTTATAATTCTTTTAAAAGGCTTCGAAACTCGATCCCAAAGGAAGGCAGAAAAACTTTCTTCAAGAAACCGGACCGGACGGAAAAATGAAAAAGAAAGTTATCATCGATTGCGACGTGGGAGTGGATGATGCCCTGGCCTTGATCCAGGCCTTTCATGCCGCTGAGCTGGAGGTAATGGCCGTCACGGGAGTGAATGGGAATGTTCCCATAGAAAAGGTGATGATAAATATTGAGAAGGTTCTTTCTCTGCTTCAGGCTCCCTATCAGCCTATGATTGCCAGGGGGGCGGATAGACCCCTGCAGGAATCTCTCGTCCACACCCCGTCTGTTCATGGAGAAGATGGTTTGGGAAGAGCAGAAATAAAAAGGAGAGAAGGCGCAGAATGGTGGCAGACTTGGCCGGGTCCCGCCGATGGACTCCTTACCCGCATGGCCCGCCAGTACCCCAATGAACTGACTTTGATTGCCATCGGCCCTCTTACCAATCTGGCCTTAGGGCTGCGGAAGGATGCCGAAGGGATGAATAAACTGCGGGAGGTGGTGATCATGGGCGGAGCCGTACGGACGCGGGGAAACATCACGCCTTATGCCGAATTCAATTTTTTCATCGATCCCCTGGCGGCGGCCAAGGTCTTGGAGTCAGGATTACCGATTACGCTGGTTCCGCTTGATGTCACGCATCAGGTTTTTCTGAATGCCCAAATCATCGAAGAGAGGGTAAGGCCCATCAACAATTCCTTATCTCAGTTTGTCATTGATGCGACCGGCTATAATCCGGTTAATCACCAATTCCGAGGAGGGTCGAAGACTTTTTATCTCCATGACCCTCTGGCCGTGGGTGCGGTGATCGATCCGGATTTAATGAGCAAAGAGAAGCTGGCCCTCCACGTAGAGACCGAAGGAGGAAAACGGTATGGCCAGGTCCGGGAGCTTACCGCAGGGAAGGGCCCTCAGTCCCTCGAGGTTTGTTTAAGGGCGAACAAAGAAAAATTCTTAGAAATTTTTTTATCCAGCCTGGAGGGTTGAATCCATGACCAACAAAATGCTGGTCTTGGGAAGTTCCAACGTGGATTTAGTTCTAATGAGAATGTTGCTTATTTCTTAATTCCCCGCTCCTTCTGGGCGTCAAACATCGCCTGGCGTTCCGGCCCGTGGGAGCAGTGGGCCAGAGTCGAATAAGGGGCGCATACCTCCATGGCCGCACCGATGCCATAGGCCATGAATCCGGACATAATCAGGCGCTTCATGATGCGCACGGAGTTGGGCGGAACCATGGCGATGCGCTCGGCCAGAGCCATTACGGTGGGCATGAGCTGGTCATTGGCAACGCACTGGTTGACAATGCCGATGCGCTCCGCCTCTTTGCCGTCAAAATGGTCTCCGGTGTAAAGGTAGCGAGCAGCCCGCTGCCAGCCGGCCAGAGCTGGAATTAAAAAGGTGCTATTGGCATTATGGCGGACCTCGGGCTGACCCAAGACCGCATCTTCCGCGCAGTAGCACATGTCACAGGACATGGCCAGCCATAGACCTCCCCCCATGCAGTAGCCGTGCACTGCGGCAATCACCGGCTTCTTCAACCGCCAGATGTCCAGTTGGCGATGCTGGACGTTCTGATAGTCATGGACTTGGACCGTGGCTAAATACTCGCCGATGCTATCGTAGCTGGCCGGGTCCGTCAGGGGTCCTTTTTTCCCCGGCACAGTACCGATGTTATACCCCGAGCAGAAACCACGGCCGGCCCCACAGATCACCATACAAAAAACCTCGGGGTCGGCATCCCCCTCGTAAAGGGCCTCATGAAGATCCTTCTCCAGATCAGGGGTTAGAGCGTTCAATGTTTCCGGCTGGTTCATGATTATCCTCAAGACCCCTTTGCCCTTCTCACATAAGACCCTTTTATAACCGTAAGCCATGAAGGAACCTCCTCGATGAAAATTAAAAAGTTGGCCTGCAGCCCCTTTATTTGATTTTTCTTCCCATCCTTATATGACATTCAGATAGATTTTAAAAGAGGATTCAATAACAATACGCCTCGACGCTACCTAAGAGTTGTCATAGCCCTTCAACGCCGCGCTGACGATCTTCAAGTGAGAGCAGGTTCGCAGAAAATCCTCGTCGATCATGTCCGGCATAAAGACCATAATCGCCTGGGCATTTTTTGTTCGCTGCAGGATCTCCCCGCGCGGCAGAGATTCGCGCGTGGGATTGGAAATCACAACACATCGTTGGCTTAACAACTCGATAACCTCGGGATGAACCCAATGGGTAATGACGGCTTGCGGTTTCATTGTCTGACTCCTAATCTCATCCCTAAAAGCCGAAGAGGTCTCCGTTCCTTCACATTGCACCTACAAGTTTACAATTTTAAGTAAAATAAAATGTGACAGTTACTCATAGAAATATTTGATGTATGATGCCGTCCTTAACCTTTCGCTATCGTTTTAAGTGAAGCTCATAGAATTAAAGGTCCTTCACCTAAACGAAAATTCCAAGGATCCAAGTCGATCGTAGGATACTTTAACTTTATATCCTCTTTGAACCATCAGGAAATGAGTGACCGATCCGGTCATGATAATATCCCCTGGATTGAGGGACATCCCGAATTCTGCAAGCTTGTTGGCCAACCAGACAACCACATTAACCGGATTACCCAAAACGTCTTTTCCTTCCCCGATAGCGGCGGTTTGGTCATTAATCTCTACCGTCACTTTTTCATCGGCAAGGTTCAGTCTCCTAAAAGGAGTTCCACACGAACTCACCAAAATACCGCGATGCAGGGAATTGTCAGCAATAGCATCCTGGATTTTAATTTTCCAATTCTTTATGCGGCAATCAACTATCTCAATTGCAGGTAAAACCCACTCTATCGCTTCCGAAACCATGAGATGATCAACCCCTGGACCTTTTATCTCCCTCTCGATGCGGAAGGCGATTTCCGGTTCGATGCCAGGTTTGATAAAACCCTCCCAGGGAATTACTTGAGACTCAGGCGAATAGATTGACGAATTCAAAAGGTGTCCGAGGATCGGTTCATAAATAGAGAGCTGCTCTATGATCGCCCTGCTGGTCGCGCCCACCTTCCAGCCAATCGGATGCTCTCCCCTTTTTATCTTTATTCCGCGAAGGCAGAATTGAATCCGATAGGCATCTTCGATATTTAAGGAATGGAAGGATTCCGTAAGAGGTGTGATGGGTTCACTATTGTCCTGGGCTTGTATTAACTGGTAGGCAATCGTTTCTATAGTTTTATCATCCATGGACATTCAACTATCAGTCCGCTTCCAATTTCTTAAAGATTACTATATGAAACTTACATCTTTCAGCTAAACCTGTCAAATGAAGAGTTCAGGAAGTAACAAGCGGTGAAGGATTCAAGAGCGCATTGGATCCCAAAAGCGTTCTGTACTTGGGACTGTGGTGACCCTAGAACTTTATTGATTTTCCCAAGCGAATTTGCTTCGAAGTGAAAACCTTTACCTTCAGCAGAGAATGGTGGTTGGTTATACTCTCCAGGACCTGGGCCGGGTGTTTTCAGCATAGATCTTGTGACGGGCGAAGTGCCGCTGCCGCAGGTTGAAGGGCAGGTAGGCAAAGTAAGGATGGATGGCCGGCCATAAATCTATCCGTTTCCAAATGGAAGAGAAGCTGTAGAACTCCCGCCAAGCCCACTTCCAACCTTCCCGCAGCTGCTCGGGCTCCATGAGCCGGGGACGGAAGTGAGGCGCCAAAATCTCCTGGTTGGGCAGAAGCCACCATTTATCTCGCAGGAGCCGACCTTCCGCCTCAAGCCGTGCATAGAGGCGGGTTCCGGGGTAGGGGGTTAACATGGCAAACTGAGCCAGGATGATCTTGTTGGCGATGGCAAACTCTACCGTGCGCTCAAAGACTGAGGGATCGTCGAAGTCGAAACCGAACATGAAGGCCGCATAGGCGATGATCCCGTGATCGTGTAGCTTACGGATCACCTCCCCGTAGCGCTCCGGATTGTTCTGAGGCTTTCCTATGCTCCTCAACTGAGGGTTAAGGGATTCGAAACCAATAAAAAGGGCCTTGCATCCACTCTTCTGCAAAATCTTGAGGTTCTGTTCATTATCCAGACCGGCCAAGGAAGCCTCACCGATCCACTTCAATTTAAAAGGCTCCAGGGCCGTAAATAGCTTCCGGGAATAGGGGACATTGCCGATCACGTTATCGTCGGCGAAGAGAATCCCCCACCGGGTCAAACCCTGTACCTCGGCCACGACTTGATCGATTTCCCGCATCCGAAAATGGTTGCCGAAGACCGAGTTCACCGTGCAGAAATCGCAATGGTAGGGGCAGCCCCGGGTGGTCTGCACCACATCCAGCGGGATGTAGCTGCGGGAGTGGAACTTGAAGATCCCTCGCTGGGGGACCGGAGAGTGGTTCATATCCACTACTCCGTCCTGCCGGTAAAACCTCTGCAGGCGGTTGGCCTGAAAGTCTTCCAGGACCCGGGGCCAAAGGATCTCCGCCTCTCCTATTACCACCGCATCGGCATGGGCCGAAGCTTCTTGCGGCAGGATGGTTGGGTGGATCCCTCCCAAGACCACCTTGATTCCCTTTTTCCGGCAAGCGTCGGCGATCTCGTAAGCCCGATAGGCAGTTTTGGACATCACGGAAATGGCCACCAGGTCAGCCTTCTGGAAGTCGCTTTGGAGGTCGATGGGGCGGATCTGGTCATCAGAGAACCCCACATCGACATCGGGAGAGGTAAGAGCCGCTAGAGTGGCTAATGCCAAGGGGGTCAGACGGGCGCTGTCTTCCGCAGCTGCCGAGATAAGTTCAATCCTCATTAACTATTCTTATAATAAATAAGATTGCAGATCAACATCTTCTTCCCGCTCCGGCAAACAAACCTCTCTGGTGAGCATCATTAATCAATCTACCCGAACGCAGCCCGAGAGGAAATCCGGGTACCTTTCCCAGAGTAGGCAGGATCAGCCTCCTAACCAAACCTCCATCGTGACCAGGGTTCGATGACCCAATCAACTTATTAGGGCTTTAGGAGGCAGGGAACAAACTGAAGTAAGGGCTCTTGGCCCAGGAAGAAGTAAGTCCTC
>JAHJQK010000162.1 GCA_018819135.1 Pseudomonadota bacterium
CCAAAGGTGGCTTTAGGAGGCCGCCAAATTTAGTGCATTAATTTGATATACAAAAAACCATCTTTTACCCTCAGAAATCTTGATTTTTATAATCAGATCGATAAGCAATGTTTATCAATCTAAAGGTGAATTATTGCTGATCATTTGTTTTTTTTGATTTTGAATTTTTGCTTATACTCCGTGGGCTCTGTGACCTCTGTGGCTTATAAAAAGGAAATTGGATGCCTGACGATTTGGTTGGGGAACTGAAAAAATTGATCATCGAGACCCTGAAGCTTGAAGAGATCACTCCAGAAAAAATAGAAGATGACGGCCAGCTGTTCGGGGATGGTTTGGGCTTGGATTCCATTGACGCCCTGGAGCTGGTCGTCGCCCTGGAGAAAACCTACGGCGTAGTTATCCCTGATTCAGAAGTAGGAGAACGCGTATTCCGGTCGGTCAATACCCTGGCCCAATTTGTAAGAGAGCAGCGGTCAGCGGTCAACCATCAGTAATCAGCAAAAGAGTATCACGGGAATCCCCGGGCGGATTTTGGAAAAAATATTTTGTTTTTTGCTGAAAGCTGACTGTTGATAGCTAAAAGCTGATGGCTGAGAGCTGAAACATGAAATACGACGAGACCGAAATTAAAGTCCGCTTTAACGAGGTGGATTCGTGGGGGATGGTTTGGCACGGCCATTACATCGCCTGGTTTGAAGTAGGGCGTATGGCCCTTCTAAAAAAATTTCACCTCCTGCCTCAGGACTTCAGCCAAATGGGTTATATCGCGCCGGTCGTGGACTTAAAGTGTTTTTTTAAAGAACCTGCCCGCATGGAGGAAGAGATTCTCATACGTACTTCGATTCTCAAACCGACCAAGGCCGCCCTTACCTTTCGCTTCCAAATATTACGCAAAAAGGACGGAAAACTGTTGGCTTCCGGGGAAGAAACTCAAGTGCTCTTAACCCTCGACGGCCGCATGCTTTACATCATTCCCCAAGACCTGCGAGAAAGGCTCCAGCCGCTTTTTAATTACCTGGAAGAGCCTGATTCAGCTGCCTGAAGGAACTTCTCTACTTCCTGATTAAAGCGGTCGGGGAGTTCCTGCATGGGGGAATGCCCGCAGTTTTCCAGAATCTTCAAGGAGGCCTGGGGAATCTTGCTTTTAAGAAAGGAAGCATCCTGCGGAGGAGCAATGGGATCCTTGGACCCCCAGAGGATGAGGGTGGGCTGCCGGATGGAGGCCAGTTGGGGACGGATGTCGAAATCGATGATGCTGGCTGACATCTGCACCGCCGGGGTCATGGGCAGGAGCGGCTTTCCGGTGAGAGGATTCTTGGGAACCGATTGGAAAAATTCTTTGGAAGTTTTCGGTTTTTGCCCCTTGATAAAATTCTCGACCATCGCTTTAAATTCCTCCCGCAAGAGCCCTTCGAACGTTTCGAAGCGGGATTCCGGGCCCATAATTTTTTTCGTTAAAGCATAGCTCAAAAATTCCGCTTTGTCCCCGATTCCTACAACATCAGTCACCACCAGGTTTTTTACCGGTGAGCCGGGTTGGGCCGCCAGGTTGAGGGCTACCAATCCTCCCATAGAGTGCCCCACGACAATGGCCTGGTCCAGTTTCCGTTCCCGTAAAAATTTCTCCACGATGGCGGTGAGCCAGTTGATGGAATAATCCGTTTCCGGCTTATCGGAATCTCCAAACCCTGGGAAGTCGATGGCCATGGCCCGGTAAAAAGTGGGGAAAAAAGAAAGGTTGGCTGCCCAATCCTTCCAGGACCCTCCCAGCCCGTGGAGGAAGAGGATCGGCTGGCCTTTCCCTTCCTCAACGAAATTTATTTGTAAACCGGCGATTAAGATTTTTTGGGGATGCATGCGAGATTCTTGGGGAATACGGACTTCTTCTTCCTCCTTGGTTTGCCCGAATGTCAAAGGAGCCAGGAAAGAAAGATAGAAAAGGAAGGAAAGGAGAATAAGTCTCACCCGGGCCCCCCTGCTGAGGATCTTTTAGGCCCTCCGGAAGGGTTCTTAATGAAGGACAAGAGCATTTGGCCGCCCGCTACCTTCTCATTTCCCACGAGGGCTTCGACGGCGAACCGATAGATCGAAGCCAGACTTTGGGTAAGCTCGACTTGTAGGGTAATCTGTTCTCCTTGAACCGGGCAGCGGCGGAATTGAAATTCAGAAACCCCGGCGAAGAGGCCGGCGAAATGAACGAGGGGATTCTCTTCTTTGGCCTTGCTACCCAACACAATCCCGCCCACTTGGGCCAGCGATTCTAACAGGAGGGAGGGGGGGTAGAAATGATGCCCCTGAAAAAACCATTCGTTGCCCGTTAAATTTTTTATTCCGGTGGCTTTCTTCCCGGGTTCGATGGTGAGGATGCGATCCACCAAAAGAAAGGGGTAGCGGTGCGGCAGGATGCTCTGAATTTCCCGGTTTTCCATCATAGCTCGAACCCCACTTCCCGGACGTCCACCTTTAGGATCACGTCAGCCTCCGCCGCAACTTCAGCGCCAACTTGCGCTTTCCCTTTGAACTTCCAGAGATTTCCTTCCTTGCCGGTGAGACTGACCAGAAAATCCAGCCGGTCACCGGGGAGGACAGCACGTTTGAATCTCAAGCGCTCCACTTTTTCAAGGGAGATGCGTATATTCCCTCGGGTGAACGATTCTTCCAAAAAGATAAGGGCGCTCTGAATCAATCCTTCCAGAGTAAGGACTCCCGGCATGATAGGCTCGCCTGGAAAATGCCCGGAAAGGTAGAGCTCATCGGCCGTGACCCACTTGACGGCTTTGATTTTTTTCCCCCGCTCCAGCTCCTCCACCCGGTCGATCACCACCGTGGGAAAAGGATGGCCGAAACGGAGAAACACTTCCTCCCATTTTTTCCGTTCAACCCCGCCGACGTTTTCTGCGTTTGTAATGTTTAACCTCCCTGGGGCTTTTTCATACACCCACCCCGCTCAACGAAGAACGTTACCTGAAAAACGTCAATGAGGAAGCCTTTGTTTTTGAGTGTGCAGTTCCCCCTCCGGGGTTCCGGAACTATAAGAGAGGAAAAAAAGATTATTGCTGGAGAGAGCTGAGCTTCCCCAGGTAGCAGCAAATCAATGCGGGCAAAAAAACGAAATCCTTATTCTGTGGATTCTTTTTTCGTCTCTTCTTCTTTGGAGGAGGCTGAGGTTTTCACATCCTCGATTCCTAAATAAATCGCTAAAGCCCCACCCAGCACTAAAATGATGGGGATAATCCCTTTGAGGACTTCCAGGAAGTCAACCCACCAAGCAATCAAGCCCACCACGCCGATGATCACAGCCACGATTCCACCGAGTAGGATCTTCATCTTTTTGGTTCCTCCTTGTTTTTTTATATAATCATATTGGAACTGATTCAATTTGTCAAAGGATGAAATGGACTCGCCCCGCCCGGCCGATGCTGCCCGCGCTCATCCCCCCGAACCCCAGGCCACGAATGGGATTTCTGTAAAAGTGAAGGGGGGTACCGATGAAATTGAAACTTATAAATAATCCAGGAAGTTGGACCGAATGTAGGAAAAGTTGCGCTGAATGTTCTTTTTTCCCCGGATGATTTCCCCATGCCCGGAAAGAAGCCACTCGGTATCTAACCGGGCCAGGCGTTCGATAGAATCCCGCAGGAGATTGCCATCCCCTCCTGGAAAGTCTGTCCTCCCTACTCCTGTGGCAAAGATCACATCGCCGGTGAACAGGGCTTTTTTCTCCGGCCAGTATAGACTGATGGATCCCGGCGAGTGGCCAGGGGTGAAAAAAACCCGGAGATTTTTTTGGCCCAATCTTAATTCTCCCTCTTGGAGGTAAAGATCTATTTTTATTTCGGGCATATCCATTCCAAAAGCTCCATAGAACTCCCTGCCGGTCTCCTGCATGAATTTTTCTTCTTCCGGGTGCAGGGCGGTTAAAACCCCTGCTCGAGCAAAGGTCTGGATGGCCTCAAAATGGTCGGGGTGGACGTGGGTGGCGATGATCAGACGGATATCTTCCAAGCGGTTGCCGTCTTTTTCCATCCCGTCGACTAAATTCTTGACCAAATGTTGATGGCCCGGGTCGATGAGCAGAGGCGAATCGCCACCAATCAGATAGCTGTTGCAATTGTTCTCCTGCATACTTTTCCAAGGATAAGCATAAAGATCAGAGTCAAGTTTCATGAAATCTCCTTCCCATTGCGGATTGCGGAATTCGGATTGTGGAATTTTTTATTCCGCAATCTGCACTCGGCAATCTGGTTATCATCGTTTGGCGGCTTTTTCCAGAAGGTCTTCGATGGTCATGGGCAGAATCGGTAAAGGATCAATAGGGCGACCGTCGTGCCGTAATTCAAAGTGAAGGTGCGGCCCAGTAGATTTCCCCGTACTACCAACTCCTCCGATGGCCTGTCCCTGACGCACAGACTCCCCTTCTCTGGCGATAATTACGTTCATATGCCCGTAGATCGTTGTATAGCCCAGATCATGCCGCAATACCACTACGTTCCCATACCCGGTTCGGGACTTACGGGAGAGAACCACTTCCCCGTCCATGGCCGCTTTAACTTCTTGATATGAGGGGGAAGCAATGTCGATCCCGGCGTGAAGCTTCTTCCTCCGGGGGCCAAACGGCGAATTGATCTTCCCCTGGATAGGCCAGATGATGTCCAGTTCTTTCCCCAGCCAGGGAGGCTTTCCTACCTCTTTTTCAACGCTTGCTGAGGGCATTGGTTTTTCCTCAGTTTCCAGTGAACTCTCCAGATCCCTTTTTTCTAAAGACGACAGCGGCAGGGAAGGCGCGACGGATAAAACTGCTTTGGCCCCGGGAATAAAAATTTTTTGCCCCACTTTGAGAGCCGAGGGAGAGGTTAAACCATTGGCCTCCATGAGTTTGGCGATGGGAATTTTGTAAGCCAGACTAATCCGGTAGAGCGTTACTCCCTTGGTCACCGGATGATAAATCCCGTTTTTTTTAGCGATCGCCGTTAGGGGGGAAAAAAGAATGAAAAACAAAAAGGCCATCAGGAGATTGAGGAGAACTCCGCGACGGCATCCCTTCCTGGGGGTAAAAATTTTCCCAAAATTTTCTCTCTCCATTCTTTATGGTTATAAAATATCAAGAGGAAAGCCAAAATGCAATAATTTTTCCTTGACTTTAACCAAGGCGTAGATTAAGAAAAACGTGAGGCACAAGGCTTGAACCGTCAAACCCAAGTGGTAAGCACAAAAGCATCAGGGGCAATGCAAGTTAAAAAAATAAAACCTGAAAATTTTAATAATAGCCAGAGAAAACAATGCCAAGGGAAGAAGTAACCTCTCGGTTGAATCGGTTATTCAACCCCCGTTCCATAGCCGTTGTCGGCGCTTCCGATGATCTCTCGCGCATCGGAGGGCTCCCTATCCGATTTTTGCACCACCATGGGTATTCCGGTAAAATTTTTCCAGTAAACCCAAAGTACAAGGGGATTGCCGGACTCCCTTGTTTTTCCACTCTCACAGCTATTCCTGCGCCCGTGGATTTGGCCCTGGTCGGAATTCCCCGGGGATTGGTGATGGAAGCCTTCAAACAGTGTGCCGAAAAAAAGGTTCCTTTCGTCATTCTTTTCAGTGCGGGATATGCCGAGATGGGAGAAGAGGGCCGGAGAGAGCAGGAAGAACTGCGGCGTTTTGCCCAACAAGCCGGAATCCGGGTGGTCGGACCCAATTGCATCGGGATCATCAATACCCACGGAAGGGTGGCGACTTCCTTCACAAGTGGCTTGGAGTTGGAATCTCTGATTTCAGGAGCTGTCGGGCTCATCACTCAGAGTGGCGGAATCGGCAATTCCATCTTCACCCGAGCTTACGATCGATCTATCGGCTTGAGTTGTTTTATTTCCTCGGGGAATGAACTTGACCTGGAAGTTGCCGATTTCCTTGAGTACTTTGTGCAGGATGAAAAAACTCGATCTATCGCCCTTTTACTGGAGGATTTGAAAGATCCCCAAAAATTTATCCTTGCCGCAGAAAAGGCTTTCCAGAAGGGGAAACCCATCGTGGCCCTTAAGGTGGGGCGTTCAGAAAAAGGGAGAGAGGCAGCGGCTTCCCATACAGGTGCCATGTCCGGGCCTGACGCCATTTATGAGGCGCTCTTCAAGCAGAAATCCATCAGCCGGGTTATGGATATCGATGATTTGTTAGAAGTAGCCCACCTCTTTGCCCGGTATGAACTCCCTGCCGGAGATAGAGTAGCCGTTCTTTCGACCTCGGGAGGAAGTGGTGCCTTATTGGCGGACCTGGCCTCTGACTACCAGCTTCGTCTTCCTACCCCATCGGTGCACACCCGCGAAAAGCTTCACGATCTGATTCCGGCGGTGGCCTCGATTACAAACCCCATGGACATAACTACCCAATTCATGAATGACCCTGAGGCCATTTCCCGCTACCTTACGGCTTTTGCCGAAGATGATAATTTTGACGTTCTGATCATCAACTTCACGGTTTCGACCTCAGACCGGACCCTCCGGGTGGCGGAGCGAATCGCCGCCATCAGCCCCCATCTACCCAAACCGTTAATCGTTTGCTGGCCCGTTGGCAATATGGCCCGCCAGGCTTTCCATTGCCTGGAAAGAGCCGGCATCCCTCTTTTTTTCCATCCCTCTCGTTGCTTGTCGGCTGTGGGCCATTTCACCCGGTACGCAATACATCAGAAAACGCAGGTTTAATCGTATGGACCAAGGAAAGGCAAGAGGCTTCATTTCTTCCTGGACGTAGGAACTCTTAATCCTGTTGACAGGCTATGCCAAATTTAATACATTCTTATTGCATTGCAACGAGAAACTCTGCCGGGCGAAGAAATGCTTTCAATTGATGTGGAGGGATCATGAGAATCAAAGTACGGGACGAAAAGATCATCAAGGCCATTAAAAAACTGGAGGGAATTGATATTATTCTTAAAAATGTAGAAGATGCCAAAAACGCCATGCGTCTCATCCTCCGCAAGACGGAAATATCCCGCACTAAAGAATACGAAGGCCTTAAAGACATTACCATTACCCAGGTCTTCGAACATGCCACCAGCGCCGTGGAATACCATTCTTTTTACGAAGTCGAATTCATCCTTACCGAAGACCGTTTTATGGAAATGGAGATTACTTTGATTAAGGAACTCCAGACTATGTTTGAAAAATTGTAGCTGGAGCTTGGAAGAATAATATATGATGCTATGGTTAGAATCATCCCATCATAGAGGAAAAAAATCAATCCGGCCTTTACCTTGACAAGCCAGAAGCAGGTTCGACAACTCATCATTGTCAATCATTTTATCAGGGAAAAGAAAAAATAGTGTCCGTGGCACTAAACACTCAAACTGACACTTCTTTACGGGAGGTTTTCATGCTGGCCAGAGCGATGAAAGAATTGATCGTCAGGGGCAAGATTTATGATTTAGGGCAGCCCTACTTCCCGGGCATGCCCCATCACCCCAACCATCCTCCGTTCGCTTTTTCTCTGACTAAAAAGCACGGGGATGTCATGTACCCGAGTCAGGTCAGTTCGGCCAATGACCTCTTTGCCACCGGCGGCCATACCGGAACCCATCTCGACTCCCTCGGGCACATATCCAAGAAGGGTAAACTTTTTGGAAACGTGGATGCTTCCAAGGTTCAAAGTTATAGCAGCGGGTTGAAAAGGGGAGGAATTGATGTCACCCCGCCGGTTATCCGAAGGGGAATTCTGCTGGATGTGGCCAGGGCCCTGGGGAAAAATGTTCTCCCCCCTGCCTTTCCTATCGGCCCCCAAGAATTTGAAAAGACAGTGGCCAAAGAAGGCGTCACTTTTAAAGCCGGAGATGTTGTGCTCATCCGTACCGGATGGGCAAAGTACTGGAGAGACCCCAAGAGATTCGTGGCCAACGAGAAAGGTGCGCCAGGGGTAAATCTGGAAGGAGCAAAGTGGCTGGTCCGCTATAAGATGGCCTTCACCGGCTCAGACACCACGGCTTATGAAAAGACCCCGGCTCATGACCTGCCCGTGCATGCTTTCCTACTGCCCAAGATGGGAATTCAGATTATCGAGATGCTCAACTTGGAGGAGATTGCCCGGGATAGAGTTTATGAGTTCCTGTTTGTGGCCTTGCCGCTTAGAATCATTGGTGGAACCGCCTCCCCCGTCCGCCCGGTGGCGATTTGTTAAAAAGCGTAAGGCGAAAAAATAGGCCAGAGGCGGCAATAGGCGATAGGGGTTAAGGGAAAAAAGCATGAGTAATCTGTTCGCCGTCTGCATACCAGGGCTCGAGGATTTTACGGCCCAAGAACTTGAACAACTGGGCCTGGGAGTCAAACGTACCCTTTCTCCATCGGTAGATTCTCCTCCGGGGCGAAAACCGGATGATACGGGGGGTGGAGTAGAATTTCGCGGGTCGCTGCCCGATATTTACCGGGTCAACCTGCACCTTCGCACGGGGAGTCGGGTGCTGGTTCGACTGGGCACGTTTTACGCAGCCGCATTCTCAGATCTGCGCCGTAGGGCGAGGCGTCTACCGTGGGAAGGATATCTTATCCCCGGGCAGCCGGCGGCTTTTCGGGTAACCAGCCACCAATCCCGTTTGTATCATACAGGAGCTGTAGCCGAATACATAGCCGGAGCAGTTGCCGACCGCTTGGGTAAGCCCCTAACAATTCGAAAATTCGATGAAGATCCCGTAACCAGCCTGCCGCAATTGATCGTTGTGCGCTTGGTGGCCAATCATTGCACGATTAGCTTGGATTCATCCGGCTCGCTGTTGCATCGGCGCGGGTATCGGCTGGCCACGGCCAAAGCTCCCCTGCGAGAAACGCTGGCCGCGGGAATACTATTGGCCTCAGGCTGGGATTCGGCATCCCCCCTGCTTGATCCTTTCTGCGGCTCGGGTACCATCGCCATTGAGGCGGCGCTGTTGGCCAAAAAAATCGCTCCCGGCCGGGCTCGGCATTTTGCCTTCATGGATTGGCCCAATTTCAATGCCGCAATATGGAAGTCTTTGATGGCGGAGAGTACGGCGAAAACCCCATCTCCCTCACCTAAGATTATCGCCTCCGACCGCGATGCCGGCGCGATTCAGGCCGCCCGAGCCAACGCCGAACGTGCGGGGGTAGCCGACTGCATAGAATTTTCGTGCCGCTCCGTCTCGGCCATTAAACCGCCGCCTTACCCGGGGTGGGTGATCACCAACCCTCCCTATGGGGTGCGGGTAAGTGCAGGCAAAGACTTGCGCCACCTATATGCCCAATTGGGAAAGATATTGCGGGCTAAGTGCCTCAACTGGAACTTGGCGCTGCTATGCGATCGCGTTCAGCTTCTGAAAAGCACAGGGTTGAAGTTCGATAGGGGGATCCCCCTGCGCAACGGCGGGTTGAGAGTTAGGCTGATGCAAAGCCTGGTAAAATAATTCTCTCGAATTCTCAACCCACGATATTAAATCACTTTAGGGTTTATTCCCTGCCGCTTGCGGCGAAAAATTTATGCATGAGCGAATAATACCCCGTCCGTTTGCGGCGGGGTAGTTTATTTGAAAAACAGGGATTTTCGTATACAGAAAATTGGCCAAAAGAATGAATTTCTGGAAGGAAAAAACACTGGGTGAGGCCGTGAGGGATGCCGCCCGCGTTTACGGCGACCGTGAGTTCCTCGTAGTCGGGGACACCCGCATCACTTATCAACAAATGGCGGACAAAATAGAGCAGTTCTCCAAAGGTTTATTATCGGTCGGAGTGGAGCCCGGGGACAGGGTGGCCATTTGGCTACCCAATGGGATCGAGTGGGTAGTTGCCATATTCTCTCTGGCCAATATCGGGGCCATTTTCGTTCCGGTCAATACCCGTTTCAAAACCGAGGAACTGGAATACATCCTGCAGCAATCCGATTCATCTGCCTTGATCCTGGACGAAAGTTTTCAGAAAGCCGAATACCTGAACATGCTTCTTAAGCTTTGCCCCGAACTGGCTTCTTCTAAAGCGGGTGGCCTGAATTCCGCTAAGCTCCCCGGGTTAAGGACGATTATCTGTGTTTCCGAGAAGAGACTTCCTGGAACTTATTTCTTTAAAGACCTTTTTTCGATGGGGCAGGAGATCGACCTCAAGCCGGTGGAAGACTCCGTGGACCCCCATCAAACCGTGAGCATTCTTTATACCTCCGGATCCACTGCTTTCCCGAAGGGGGTTATGCTTACCCATAACAATATCCTGAGGAATGGCTTTGAAATTGGCGAGCGCTTGGGGATGAATGCAGAGGACCGCTACTTCAACCCCTGTCCTTACTACCACAATGCTGGATTGGTGGATGGGCTCCTGGCCGCTCTCACCCACGGCAGTTGCAACGTGACGCTGTCTTCCTTCGACGCCCGGGAATCTTTAGCCGTCATGGAGCGGGAGCGATGCACGGTTGTGGGTGGGATCCAGACCATGTATGTAAAAATGATGGAAGAGCCGGGCCTGGATCGGCAAAAGTTATCCCTGCGGACCGGCTGGACCACCGGCCCTCCTCAGACCGTCCGGGATATCTACGAGAAGATGGGGGTAAGCGGGATTACCAATCTGTACGGAATTTCCGAGGCCTCTCCGTGCTGCTCGATTTCCGATTGCCTGCGAGACCCCCTGGAAGATCGAATGACTCGGATGGGAAAACCATTGCCCGGCGTAGAGATGAAGATCGTTGACCCCAAGGCCGGGAAGACCCTTCCTCCCGAGGAACAGGGCGAAATCTACGTTCGCGGGTGGAACCTGATGCAAGGGTACTATAAGAAGCCCGAGGAGACGGCCAAGGCCGTCGATTCCGAGGGATGGCTCCATACCGGCGATCTGGGTTTCATCGATGAAAAAGGCCTGATTTTCTTCATGGGCCGCATCAAGAATGTGGTCCGCAGCGGGGGGGAAAACATCTCCCCGGAAGAGGTGGAGAATTTCATCTTCCGGAACCCCAAAGTCAAACACGTGGAGGTGGTCGGGCTCCCGGATGAAAAATGGGGGCAGAGGGTCACCGCCTGCATCGAATTGAAGGCCGGCATGGAAGCCACGCCGGAAGAGATCATCGGCTTCTGCAAAGAGAGGATGGCCAATTTCAAAGTGCCCAAGGAGGTCCATTTCGTTACCGACTGGCCCATGACCGGAAGCGGCAAAGTGCAGAAATTCAAGCTGGTTGAAATCTTGTCGGAAAAGCGGAAAAAGTAGGGGCGATCACGCCAAGCGTGTGACGGGTCGCCCCTACCAAAGAGCGCGACAAAATGAAGACCCAGGTAGGGGCGGTTCGCGAACCGCCCTTACAGGTGCTGATGAGGGAAAAATTTCATGAACAAACTGATGACCATGAAAGAGGCCATCGCGAGATATATAAAAGATGGCCAGAGTTTTTTAATCTCCGGTTTTTCGATTAACCAGGGATACGCCTTTGCCCACGAGATCATCCGCCAGAAGAAAAAGAACCTGACCCTCATCCGCAGCTCAGGAGACATTCTCGCCGATCAGATGATCGGGACCGGGGGCATCAGCCGGGTCATTTCTCCCTATGTGTGGAACCCGACCGGGCCTTCCTCGGCCTACTGTTTCCGCCGGGCGATCGAAAAAGGGATCCCCCACAGGATTGAGCTGGAAGAGTTCTCCTTCGGCTCGTTCTGCATGGCCATTTATGCCGCTGCCCATGGGTTGCCTTTCATGGCCACCTACCCGCTGGAGGGGACGGGAATTTTCCAGCACCGGTCCATCCTGGGTGAGGACAAAGTGCGCGTCATTGAATCGCCCTTTTCCGGGGAGAAGGTCTGCCTGGTCAAACCTCTGATCCCCGAAGTTTGCCTGGTTCATGTCCAGCGGGCGGATGCAGAAGGAAATGCCCAGATGTGGGGACCCCTGGGAGATGTACGAGGGACTGCGAACGCCGGCAAAATAGTGGTCGTGGCCGCCGAGGAGATCGTAGATCAGGCGACCATCCTGAAAGAACCCTACAAGACCATCCTCCCCGGCTTCCGGGTGAGCGCGGTCATTCATGAACCATGGGGCGCCCACCCTTCAGATGTTTTTGAGCACTACTACCGGGACATCTGGTTCCAAGCTGCCTATGCGGAAGCCTCCAAGACTGTGGAGGGATTCCAAAAATTCATGAACGAGTGGGTATACGGGGTGGAGAATCGGGCTGAATACAGGGAGAAGCTGGGAAGGAAAAAGATAGAGGAACTTCGCTGGAGGGAACCATGATAATGGATAGCCAGGATTACACTCCCTTCGAGATGATGATCCTTACGGCCGCCAAACAAATCCGGAATGGGGATGCCCTGTTTGTGGGCTTCCATTGGCCCATGGTGGCGGTTCGGGTCGCCCGCCGCCTCCACGCTCCGGACATCTACTGCGTTTACGAGGGAGGAGGGGTAGAGCGGACTTACTGCCCGATCATGCCCAACACGGGCGCGGATTTGATTTTGAGCCCCCATCTGGCGTTTGCCGGGGAGACCTATGACACCCTCTGCGGGTTCCTGGCCGCAGGGCACCTGCCCCTTTCCATGATCGATGCCCCCATGGTGGACCGGTATGGCAACATCAATTCCACCTGCATCGGGCCTTACCGGCAGCCCAAAACCAGGCTGGCCGGCTCCGGAGGAGCCGCAGACCTCGGAGCCAACTCGAAAAAACTCATCATGCTCTCCGACCGGACGACCAAAGATGGCTTCCCGGCCCGGGTGGATTACGTCACGACCCCGGGATACCTGGACGGATACGACTCCCGAATTCGCGCGGGCTTTCGCCCGGATACCGGCCCGGAGATGATCATCTCATCTCTGGGGGTCTTCAAGTTTGATCCCGTCTCCAAGGAGGCCTATCTCTGGGGAGTCTATCCCAACGCTGATGTGGAGAAGATCAAAGCCAGCGTAGGATGGGAGTTCAAGGTGGCCGAAAAACTAACTGCGATCTCGCCGCCCAAGGTTGAGGAAATCAGGGTCGTTCGGGAAGAGCTGGACCTCGCGGAAAGCCGGTTGTGGAAAATCCCGGGGCGACAATAAACAATTAACCGCAGAGGACGCGGAGGGAAAAAAGGCCCAAGGCTCAAGGTTAAAGAACCAAAACAAAAAATCCATTAGGAACTTTGGGCACGGAGCTTAGTATCAGGAACTTTGGACCTGGAACTTTAGAATTTCGACTTTGAACTTGATTGTATAGGAAATTCCTTTTTGGACACGGATGTACACAGATTATCAGGATAAAATAAAAAGGAAATAATTATCTGCGGTTATCTGCGTAAATCTGCGTCCTATTAAATTTAAACTTGAAACCCAAAACTTGAAACTTTTTCTTTGGGAGGACATATGGCTTTTCAGAATATCATCTTCGAAAAGGATAAAGGGATTGCCAGGATCATCATCAACCGGCCGGAGAAGCGGAACGCCCTGAACCGGGAGACCCGCAAAGAGATGGGCGAGGCCCTGGAACAGATCCGGAAGGACGAGAGCATTCGGGTGCTGATCTTCCGGGGGACGGGGGAACAATCCTTCATCGCCGGGGCGGATGTGAACGACCTGAAGACCTTCTCTCCCCTGGGAATGTTCCACTACATGAACAGCCTGGGGCAGAAGCTCTACAACGAAATTGAAAACTTTCCTGTCCCCACCATCGCTCTGATCAACGGATTCTGCTTCGACGGGGGGGTGGAGCTGGCTCTGTCCTGTAACATCCGCCTGGCCTCGGAAAATGCCAAGTTCGGACAGACGGAAATCCTGCTGGGATTCATTCCGGGTGGAGGAGCCACCCAGAAATTGCCCCGGCTCATCGGCTCTGGCCTGGCCAAAGAGCTCATGTTTACCGGCAAAGTCATCGATGCCCGGGAGGCGGAGCGGATCAGGTTGGTAAATCGGACCGTCGCCCTGAAGGACCTGGATCAAGAGGGGTTAGCCATTGCCGAGAAGATCTGTTCCCTTTCTCCCATCGCCATCCGGCTTGGCAAAGAGGTGATGAATTATTCCTTTCAAGCCCCTCTCCATGCCGGCTTGGCCTATGAACTTATGGCCGAAACGCTCTGTTTTGCGACGGAGGACCCTGCTGAAGGCCTGCAGGCCTTTATTGAAAAAAGGAAGCCAGAGTTTAAAGGTGGGTAAAAAGTTTGACAACGGTGGCCGGGAAAATTATAATCCAGAACTAGTAATCCTTGGTTGCCAGAAATAAAACTAAAAAGGAGGAGAAAATGAAGCAGCGAGCATGGATCACCGGAATTATTTTTGTTTGTTTTTTGTTCTTCAGCCTTTCGGCCCAGGCTGCTGATCCCAAGGAGTTCAGGATCGGGGCAATCTTAGCCATGACCGGGGCCGGATCCTGGTACGGGGAGGTCATGAGTCAGGGAATCCTGACCGCCATGGATGAGATCAACGGAAAGGGAGGAATCGATGGCATCAAATTCAAAACGCTCATCGAGGACCACCAGAGCGGATCGGGAGCAGCAGCGATCAGTGGTTTCAACAAATTGGTCCACGTGGACAAGGTCCCCTTCAGCTTTACTTCCTACACCGCGCCGACCCTTTCCATCATTCCAGTGGCCAACGAAAAGCAGGTACTACTTCTCAACGGCGGAGCCGTGGGCCCCAAGCTGGTGAAGGCCAGCCCCTACCTGTTCAACAATCGCATGCTGGCAGTCATGCATGGGGTGGGATTGACCCAGAGGGCCAAAGAACGAGGTTTTACCAAGATGGCCGCACTCTTCTGGAATGACGACGCCGGCCTGGGCACCCACAAATATGTAGAGCCTCGCTGGAAGGCCATGGGGGGCACCATCGTAGCGGCGGAAGCCCACCCCGTTGGAACCACCGACTATAAGCCCTATCTCTCCAAAATTATGGCCGCCAACCCAGATTTTCTGGCCCTGTGGCAATGGGGAAAGGATTGGGGCATTGCCGTAAAACAGGCCCGGGAGATGGGATTTGACAAACCCATCATGGGAATCGAGTTTACCCCGGACGCGGCCAAGCTCGCGGGGGCCACCGCTGATGGTTATGAAGCCGTTACCGATTATTTCGACTCCAAGGGAGATGACCCTTGGACCAAAAGGTTCGTCGCCAGTTACAAAGCCAAGTACAATAAGGAGCCGGAATTCTACGCGGCCAATTATTATGAAGGAATCTATATCTTAGCCGAGTTGATCAAGAAAGCCAAAACCAAGGGCGGGGACTACTGGAACGGGAAAGCCCTTCGAGAATCCCTGGTAGAGATCAGAAGTTTTCCCAGCGTGTACGGAGGGAATGTAGAATTCAACCCTGAAGACGGAACCTGCCGGAAGAAAACGGCGCTCTTTACAGTCAAGGGGGGAGAGCGCCTATTCCAGAAATACGTCGAGATCAAATAAATAATCTATTCACCGCAGAGAACGCCGAGATGAAATTCAAGTCAAATTTATTAAAACAAATGGCGAGAATATTAATCATTAAAATTACTGATATTGGATTGTGATTTTTTTATGATCGGCTATTAATTTTTTTTAATTCTCTGCGTTCTCAGCGTCCTCTGCGGTGAATGCTGATGTAGGGGTTTTATGGATCTTTTATTGCAACTCACCATAAATGGGTTATCAACGGGAAGTATCTATCTTCTCTTGGGTATCAGCTGGGGGCTGATCTTCGCCGTGACCCGGACTTTCCACTTTGCCCACGGAGCGACTTTTGTAGTGGCGGCCTACTCGGCCTACTTCTTCCAGCAGTTAGGTTTTTCTTTAATCCTGGCTGCAGTCGGGAGCGTTCTGGCAGCGGTCCTTTTTGGAATGGCTGTTGAAGGGATCCTTTACCGCTATCTACGAAAAGCCTTTGCCACCCATCTGGTTATCTTTGTGGCGGCCATCGGAACTCTGATCACCGTGGAAAACCTGATTGCCATGGGGTTTGGAACGGATGCCAAACCTCTGGTAGGGTTCCCGATGAAGGTCATTAAAATCGGCCAGGTCGGCTTTAATAACCTGCACATCGTCATGTTGGTCACCGCCGGAGCTTTCTTTGCCGCTTTAATGCTTTACCTCCATGGCACCAAGAGTGGGAAGGCTTTGCGGGCAGTGATCAGCAACCCGGAGATGGCCGAGGTGATTGGCATCGATACCCGAAAATATTTTCTCCTGGCCTTTGCCCTGGGGTCCCTTCTGGTTGCGCCGGCAGCTTTCCTCGTGACCATCGAAAGAGGAGCCACGCCCGACCTGGGTCACTGGGCCATTCTCTACGCCTTCATGCCGGTGATCATCGGAGGAATCGGCAGCCTACCTGGTGCAGCTCTGGCTGGGCTTATCATCGGGCTGGCCGAATCGATCGGCATCTGGAAGATTTCTTCCCAGTGGCAGGTGGGCATTGCCTTCGTCGTCCTGGTCGCAGTCATGATTTTGAAACCCACTGGGCTTTTCGGCTTCCGGGTATACAGGGGCAAGATTTAAAACTTAAAATCCAAAATTCGAAATCCGAAATTTGTAACCCGTAACTCGAGATTTGAAACCCGAAACTCAGGCCTTGTTTGAGGGTTAGAACTCTATGGACTATATACTCCACATTTTCATCATGATCGCCATCTACGCGATCTTAGGCTTATCCTTCAATCTCATCCTGGGATACACCGGCCTTATCTCCATGTGCCATGCGACTTTCTTCGCCATCGGGGCTTATACTTCGGCCCTCCTGGGTGTCCATTTCGGAACGAATTTCTTGCTGGGGATCGTGGCCGGAATGATTGTCACCGGGGTGATCAGCCTGCTGGTGGCCATCCCGGCCATTCGGGTGCGGGATGAATACCTCATCGTGACCACTCTGGCCCTCCTGATGATTGTTTATACCGTTCTGATGAACTGGATTGACCTAACCCGGGGTGCGGCCGGCCTGAGCGGCATTCCCCGTCCCTCCCTTCTGGGCTATCAAATTTCAACCCCGGCAGCCTTTGTTCCCCTCATGTTCGGTTTCACTGTGATCGTTTTTTTAATCTGCTGGCGAATCGTCCATTCTCCCTTCGGGAGAGTCTTGCGGGCAATCCGGGAAGACGAAGTGGCCACCGAATCCCTCGGTAAGAACGTGAGGGCTTTTAAGATATGGATTTTCGTGACCGGCGGAGCTCTGGCGGCCATCGCCGGCAGCCTGTTTGCCCATTACATGACCTACATAAGCCCCGCCAATTTCACCATCAATGACACCATCCTCATCTTTGCTGTGGTCATCATCGGCGGGGTCGCCAACTCCTGGGGGCCGGTGGTTGGGGCCGTCATTCTGGTCTCGGTGATGGAGGCCCTTCGCTTCATGGAGATCTCTCCTTTGATAGTGGGTTTTACTCGCCAGATCGCTTATGGCGCGGTCCTCATTGCCTTCATGTGTTTCCGACCCCAGGGCTTCGTGGGGGAGTTTGCCGCCCGTCCTAGAAGAGAAGAGGAGAAGCCCGAGCCTTTACCCAATGAAGACGGGCTCAAACCGGCTTCAAAAGAGGTCGGAGGAAAAGTTCCCGGTCTGTTCCAAGAGAAGGCCAGGCCTGATTCTCCCGAGAACATCCTCCGGTTAAATGGGGTCAGCAAAAATTTCGGCGGGCTGAAAGCGGTCAACCATTGCACCATGGATCTCTTAGAAGGGGAGATCGTCGGGCTCATCGGGCCCAATGGCGCCGGGAAGACCACCCTCTTCAACGTAATCACGGGCTTCTACTCCCCCGATGCGGGGTCGGTCGATTTCTCCGGGAAAGACATCTCCGGCCTTCCGGCCTATCGCATAACCCACCTGGGGATCGCCCGCTCCTTCCAGAATTTAAGGCTGTTCCACAACATGACGGTACTGGATAACGTCCTGGTGGCCCGACCCCGGCAGACCGGGGAGAACCTGATCTGGGCTTTCCTGCGCTTCGGCCAGGTTTCCCGCGAAGAGAGAGAGAATCGAGAGAAAGCCCGGGGATATCTGAAATTTGTGGGATTGGACGATAAGGCCGACGAGCTCGCCGGGAATCTTTCTTTTGCGGAACAGAAGCTTTTGAGCCTGGCCCGTCTCCTGGCCACGGAAGCTCGTTTGATTCTTTTGGACGAGCCGGCATCAGGCCTGGACCCGATGGTCATGGAAAATCTCTTCCCCCTGGTAAAAGATCTGGTGAAATACGGCAAGACGATTTGCATCGTGGAGCACAACATGGAAGTCATCAAGGCCATGGTGGATGAGATCGTTTTCCTTAACGAAGGAAAAGTGCTGGCCAAGGGAACTCCGGAAAAAATCATGAACACCCCCGAGCTGGCGGAGATTTATTTTGGCGGATAAAAAAGACAGGTTCGAGGCACGAGGCTCGAGGTCCGAGGTTAAAGAAATAAGGTTCAAGGCCAAAGGCAACTAACGACTGACGACTTACGACTTACCACTCACAACTCACAATTTTTTTAAAATGGAAAAGGCGATGATTCTGGAAGTTAAAAACTTAGTCAGCGGGTACCAGAATAAAAGGGTCCTCCATGGGCTCGCATTCGGCATGGAAGACGGGGAAGTGGTGGGAACGATCGGGCACAACGGGGGCGGGAAGACCACTCTCCTGAAGACCCTTTTCGGGCTTCTCTCTCCCTGGGAAGGCCAGGTTTTCTTCCGGGGTCATGAAATCACCGGGCGGAAGCCGGGGTTCAATGTCAAAGAAGGAATTGCTTACATGCCCCAGGGGCAGGGCTTGTTCCCTGACCTCACGGTCATGGAGAACCTGGAGATCAGTTCCTTTGGCTTGGATCCGCAGACTCTGAAGAAGCGCTCCCAGCAGGTCTTCGAGCTTTTTCCCATCCTGGAAGAACGGAAAAGGCAGAGGGCTGGCACGCTGAGCGGGGGAGAGCAGCGCATGATGAGCGTAGGTTTGACCCTTATGCACGAACCCACGCTCATGTTTTTAGATGAACCTTCCTTGGGCCTGGCCCCTCGCATCGTGCAACTAGTCATGGAAAACATCATCGAGATCAACCGCCGGTTTAAGAATTCGATTCTTCTGGTGGAACAAAACTTCGAACAAGTAAAGAGGATAGCGGGGAAGATCATCGTCATCAAACTGGGACAGATCGTGTTCTCCGGAGTCCTTGATCCATCCATGGATAAACGAAAATTGTGGAAATACTTCTAAAAGCATTTTTGCCACAGAGGACACAGAGGACACAGAGAATGAGCAAGTAAACTCGCGGCAAGGTGACCTTCGGCCACCTTGCACGCTCGCATTCTCGGGCGGGGCATTTACCCCGCCCTCGACCAAAGGGCTGCGGCGCCCCTTTGGAAACCCAGCCATTGGTTCCCCGCAGCAAGCTGCG
>JAHJQK010000163.1 GCA_018819135.1 Pseudomonadota bacterium
ATTACGGCCTGCTGTCTCCCTGTTTACGCTTCACTCATCCGGTTACCCGCATAAATGCAAAACTCGGTTCTGACGGTCGGCTAACTTTGTCAGGCTGGCTTTTCAACCAACTGGATTCTCCAGACTTTGCCTGGCGCACTAGGAACTCGCTTTTTGGTATAGGGGGAAGACAATTGTATGTCAAGAGATTATGAATACAAGGATTACGAGCACAGGGAAGGTAAGCACAAAATGTTGGTTTTGTCATATAATATTCTAATATTGGAGGCTCTTGCAAAAGTATTTTTTTGTGGTTCGACAAGCTCACCACGAACGGAAAAACTAAATAATTTAAACTTATTAACTTGATTGTAGAGGAATTTCCTTTTTGGACACGGATTTACACAGAAAGTCGCTTAGCGCCTACTGCTATGCGCATAGCGTCTTTTTTGTTTCTGCGGTTATCCGCGTAAATCTGCGTCCTATTAAATTTAACGAGAGAGAACACCAATGGCGCCCACCCCATTTCCACTCCTTTTTTCACCCATCTCCATCAAGGGATTACTTCTTAAGAACCGTATTGTCATGCCGCCCATGTGCACATCCTTTGCAACGGTTGGAGGTGTGGTTACCGATCGGCTTATTGGCTACTACCAGGCAAGAGCAGAAGGTGGAGTGGGATTGATCAACATAGAGTTCAGCTATATTCATCCGACCGGGAAGGTTTTCGAACATATGCTTGGGATCTATGATGACCGGCTCATACCGGGACTCAGGCGTTTGGCCCAATCCATACAGCAGCAAGGGGCGAAGGTCATCATCCAGATTTCTCATGCCGGCAGAAGGACCCATTCCGATATCATCGGGTGTTTGCCAGTGGCTCCATCTCCCATTCCGAGACTGAACGGTGAGACCCCAAGAGAGTTGAGCTTGCCTGAGATTGAAGAGATGATCCATGATTATATCCAGGCAGCGCGGAGGGCGAAGGAAGCGGGCTTTGATGGGGTGATGATTCACATGGCCCATGGTTATCTGATACAACAATTTCTCTCGCCTCTAAGCAACCAACGGATGGATCGTTACGGGGGAGACTGGGGGGGGCGGTCAAGATTCGCTTGGGAAATTTTAAAGGGGATCCGGCAGGAGGTGGGAAACGACTATCCCGTTACCTGCCGGATCTGTGGAGACGAATTTTTAAGAGGAGGAATTGACCTGCCAGAGGCCGTTCAGTTATCCCGGCTCCTGGAAGCGAATGGAATCGATGCCATCGAGGTTTCGGCAGGCACCCATGAAACGCCCCAGGTCATGTCCGCACCCCCCTATTTCCCCATGGGGTTTCTCTCGCATCTTGCCGAGGGGATCAAGAAGGAAGTAAACATCCCGGTGGGAAGCGTGGGGAGGATCCACGACCCCCGATTGGCTGAGGCCCTTTTGGAACAGGGGAAGTCGGACTTGATAGCGGTGGGTCGGGCGCTCATTGCTGACCCGGAATGGCCCAACAAAGCATACCAGGGAAGAATCGACGATATCTGTCCTTGTATTTCCTGCAATCAGGGGTGCAATGACCGGATGTACTACCAGCAGGATATCAGCTGTACCGTGAATCCAGGCGTGGGAAGAGAGATTACCTTTGCGCTTACCCCCGCCAGAAAGAAGAAAAAGGTATTGATTCTGGGCGGTGGTCCCGCTGGCTTAGAGACAGCAAGAATTGCTGCCATGCGGGGTCACAGAGTTTCCCTCTATGAAAAAGAGAAAAAATTGGGAGGTCAGCTCAGGATCGCCTCGGCCCCGCCTGCCAAAGAAGACTTCGAGAAGTTGAGGAAGTTTTTTTTGAGAGAGGTGGAAAGACTGGGCGTCAAGGTGCGGTATGGAAAGATTGATAAAAAGACTATTGCCAAGCTCTCGCCTGATTTTATCGTGGTCGCCGTGGGCGGAAAACCGATGGAACTTGAGGGATACGGTTTCAGAGACGGGAAAGTCATTTCAGCCTGGGAGGTTCTCTCTGGCCAAAAGCCGGTAGGAAAGAGAGTGGTGATTATTGGAGGGGGTCAGGTGGGCTTGGAAACAGCTGATTTTCTGCTCAACCAGGGAAAAGAAATAATCATCCTCGAAATGTTAAAGCGCTTAGGCCAGGACATGAGTCCCAGGGCAAGAAAGATGGTTCTCGAAAGACTCTCTCAGATCGGGGTTGAAATCCTGACGGAAGCCAAGGCAATGTTGGTAAAGGAAGATGGCGTCGTCTTCAACCGGGCTGGCGTCGTGGATCAGGTCAGAGGGGTGGACTCGGTTGTCGTGGCTGTGGGAACGGCTCGGCAGGAGGTCGGAATTCCCGGCCTGGAGAAGATGGGGCTTCCGATGCGGTGGATCGGCGACTGTTCGGTTCCGAGAAAGGCCTTTGAGGCCATTCATGAGGGTTTTTTGGTTGGAATGGAAATCTAATGGGTATCCAGGAAGTTTGCCGACAGAGATGATGCGGATGTTTATCGGTTCTCTATTAACCCAGGGAATAACCGGGGAAGAGATTGAAATGATGGTTCGAAAAAACCCTAGTGAATTGCTAAATGTATAAGGAAGATTAGAAAGATCTTTCGTAAGGCTCAAAGGGCTGAATATGACGGAGCCTTATTCTTACTCCGGATTCGCTGCCACAAGTAGGTACCCCCCAAAATAGCTGCACCCACATAACTGGAAAGCGGTTCGTGCCACCACAAGCAAAAGAGGGCAACAACCAAGATAAACCGCTGGTAAGTTTTTAGCGTTGCTCCGCCAAAAAAGCCGATAATGATGGCTCCAAGAGCGATGATTCCCAGAATGACCGTGGTGAGAACAAATATAAATTCCATATAGGGAAAAGGCCCCCGGGTTTTTTGGAGAATATAAGGCATGAAGACGAGAATGGGGCTGAATACGAAGGCAAAGGGAACGTACATACCGGACCAGGCAAGGGTAAATGCCCGGACCCCCGTTTTAAATGGATCTCCTTGAGAAATTCCGGAAGCGGCATAAGCGGCCACTGCCACGGGCGGCGTTAGGTCGGCCAGGATCCCGAAATAGAACACAAACAGGTGGCTCAGCAGCGGGGCCACACCAAATTTCATCAGCGCCGGTGCGGCGATGATGGAAACGACGATATAGTTGGGCGTGGTGGGCAGTCCCATCCCGAGAATCAAACTGGCGACGCCAGTGTAGGCTAGAAGGAAGAAGAGAGTGGTGTGGTCCAGGACAAAGATATTTAAGAAATCCAATTTATCCACAATGTCGGCGGTGGAACTGGCCAACTCGATTGTGACCGAGGCGAATTTAAGTCCCAGGCCGGTTAAGGTGGTGGTCCCCACGATGAATCCCACGGCAGCGCAGGCGGCCCCGATGGCTAAGGCGTTCTTCGTTCCCCATTCTAAGCAATCAAGAACGTGTTCGATCTTCATGCGACCTTCTTTCAAGAAGAGGCCGACGACGATGACAAAGAAATTACACCAGAAGGCGGCACGCCCGGGTTCTGTTCCTCGCTGCAGGAGGAAAAGCAAAAGGGCAATGGCCATAACTCCCCACACCCAGTAGGAAAAAACCTTCCCCCGCACAGTCCAAATGAGGCCTCCGACAATGAAGGCCAACCAGACAACCGTCCAGATCACGGGGCCTTCAAAAGGATTCCACAAGAAAAGGAGAATGGGAGCCGAGGCAGCCACGGCGATAAAGAAGCTTTTGGTACGGGGTCCGGACTGCGCAAAGGCGACCGAGCTGATGATTCCCCAAAAGGCCGCCAGGAAGGGCGTAAACCCGGAAATAAGCAGCCAGATGATGATAATGAGAGGGATCACCAGGGTTCCATTTTCCCGGATGAGTTTGGGTACGCTGGGCAGTTGATCCCGGGGAATTCCCTTCATATTGTTCTTTTTGGCTTCGAGGTGCACCATGACCCCAACGGCAAAGAAATGGCAGATGGCGGGTACGATGGCACAGGTCGCGATGGTGAGGTAAGAGATTCCCAAAAACTCGGCCATAATGAAAGCGGCGGCACCCATGATAGGCGGCATGAATTGTCCGCCCGTCGAGGCCGAAGCCTCCACCGCGCCGGCAAATTCTCTTCTGTACCCCATTTTCTTCATCATCGGGATGGTGAAAGCCCCGGTGGTGACTGTATTGGCCACCGATGAGCCGGAGATACAACCCAACAGGCCGGAAGCCACGATGGCGACTTTAGCGGGACCGCCTGCGGACCAGCCTGCCAAGGCTGTGGCCAAATCAATGAATAATTTCCCCAGCCCCGTTTTCATGGTAAAAATACCGAAGAGAACGAAATGGAAGACAAAAGTGGCGACCACTCCCAGGGGGACGCCGTAAATCCCTTCGGTTCCCAGGTACATCTGGTCGATGATGCGAGTGGGGGAGTAGCCCCGGTGGGAGAGTATGGAGAGGCCGGGAATGTTGGCCAGGTAAGGCCCCAGGAAGCAGTAGGCCAAGGAGAAGAGTCCCAGGATGGCTAAGGGAATTCCGATACTGCGGCGGGTACCTTCCAGAATGAGCAGGATAGCAAAGTTTCCCAAAATGAAGTCCCGGGTGTTGGGATAACCGGCACGATAGATAAACTGATCGAAGTCGAATATGATGTAGCTCGAAAAAGCAAAGGACAAAACCGCCAGCGTAACTTCAAAATAGGGGACCTTCTGGGGGTCCAGCTTGAATTTTTTCTTTCCGGAGATCGCCCGCAAGGCGTCCCAGAGCATGAAAAGAAGAGGAATCCCCAGAGCGGCCAGCATACAGAAGGTCCAGATCGCGAAACCCCTACCGGATGATTCTTCCAGGTATTGTTTCCAATTCTGGAGTATGATTAAAAAACCATAGGCGTAGGATCCCAACCCGACGATCGAAGCTGCCAAATCCAAATAGGGGACGGTTGGGGAGCGGAAAAGATCCCGTGTTTTCATGGCAAAGGCCAAAAAGAACCCGATGGCGAAGACCAGCCCGGTGGCGGCCGCACCGAGTTTCAGGATACTCTGAAATCCCAGGGCCAAGATCGATCCGGCCATGAAGGAAAAAATCACTTCGTAGGTCCATGCCCACCCGAGATTCTTGATTGTGATTTTCCGGGTGGGATAGACCAAATAGATGAGGGAAAGGACAAAGGAGAGGTGGAAACAGCGGTGTTTCCATTCCTGGAGAACGCCAAAACCCGCAGTGTAGATATGGAATAGAGCGAGAATGATGCACATGATCAGGGCCGCCTTCGCGGCCAGGCCCTTTAATTTACGGAAGCGCAGCTCCGGGTCAAAGGTTTCGACTAACTCTTTGACCTTATCCTCATCGACCTGGTAGGCGATGACCTTTTCTTCTTGGGAAGGTTGTTCCTGCCCCATGGTTTTTAACCTTTCCGGTTTCTATTTGCTTTGAATTGCGCGGTGTAAATAAAATCCCAACCAATAAATAAGACGCACCTTTTCCGTTTGAATGTGAATCAGTCCTTTTCCCACTTGGGCGGATACGTCGACTTCGGGTGCATTCTGGAAACGAAAACGATTCTTCCACTCCGCTTGAATTCGCCAATCAATGGAGGGCACAACGCGCCGTATCCCCGTAATCCGAAACCAATCTCCCTCCCGGACCCATTGCTCGCCTGGGGATACCCCATAAGGAAGACCGGCTCCTTGCCCCTGAAACCGGGTCTCGATGAGGACAATGCGATGCTCGGAATCGATGAAAAACGAGTCCCAAACATCGCTCAGAACGATGGAGTGAAGGTAGCCCAAATGGAATGTGTCGCCGGGTTGAATAACTTTTAAAAAAAAGATTTTATTCGCACTGGTTAATGATAGGACCCAAATTGGGTAAAGGGCTAAAAAAAATCCCAGGCAGAGGAGGAGGAAAAAGGCAATGATTCCTTTGCGCATAGAATTTTTTTGCAAAAAGCCCCGCTTAGCCGGCCTTTAGGGTCGGCCACGCGGGGCTTTCATTGAGCCCCATTTCTCAAGACACTCCTCTATTTCCACCGCAGCGAATCATTTCGCTTCAGGCGGAACGAGTGCTGGCGGGATATTAATTCCTTTTTCTTTGTAATATTTATAGGCACCTTTATGGAGAGGAACCGTTAAACCCAGGAAGGCATTCTCCAGTTTCACGTTTTTCCCTTGTTCGTGCGCTGCCGCCGCCATTTCGGCGCCGCTGGCCAATTCCTTCTTTTCCCGATAGAGCTGGGGCTTCTTTTCCCACATATGGGAGGTAACATCATAAACCGCTTTCTCGTCGACCTCCGCCCGGGTGACCCAGATGGCCATGATGGCCACGGTCTTCACCGGGTAGTTCTGCTTCGGGTAGGAATTAGCCGGCATAGTCACGGGAGTATAATAAGGATATTTAGCGTACAGCTTTTTGATTACTTCATCCGGGAAAGGAATGTAGGTGACATCTTTGGTCGTGGATATCTCGATCATGTTGGCATTAGGGACTCCGGAAGTCCAGAACATGGCGTCGGCCTGCTCGTCCTGAATTCTCTGAACGGCAGCAGCATAATAAACATAAATTGGTTCCAGATCCTTATAGGACATTCCCATGGCTTCAAGGAATTTGCGAGAGTCAAATTCGGTCCCACTTCCCTTATCGCCAACTATTAACCGTTTGCCCTTGAAGTCATAGACCGATTTGATCCCTGTTTTTTTGAGGACCAAGATGTGAGTTGTCTCCGGGAAAAGGGAAGCAATCGCCCGCAAATTCTTAACCTGAGGGGTCTTCCAGGCCTCTTTATCACCCGTATAGGCTGCCAAGGCCACGTTGTTTTGCGAGAGCCCCGATTCAACTTCTCCTCTGGAGATCAGGTTGACGTTAGCTACGGAAGCATTGCCAGTATGGGCGGTGGCTACCATATCAGGAATGGTATTGGTCAGCGCTATGGAAATGGCGCCTCCCACGGGATAATAAACTCCCCCTATACCACCGGTGGCAATGCCAAAGAAGCGCTTCTTCTGGGCATCTGCTGGTCCGGAAATGGCAAAGACCAACACTAAAACAAAAAAAATACTCGCTAATAATACCCTCTTACTCATCCTATACCTCCTTTAAAGATTTTTAAGTCGGCCAACTACGGGTCGACCCCTGAGATGAAGCAATTTGCGCCTAAGGTATCGGGAGATCAAAAATTACCGACAATATTTTTACCCCCCCTCGGAAAAATAATTATCTTCAGGCTGTTTTATTAAATTATTTCAAAGGTTTTGTCAAGTACCAAATTCAAAAGTTTCTATTGACTCCTTTTTCTTAATTTAGCCCTACAACGATACATATTAAGTCATCCCTTCCGTGGCCAGTTTCCGTTTCCGATGGGAGAGATAAGCCCGATGGTTTTTCATCTGTACCCATGAGACAAGTTCAATGAGATCAATGATATCGAATATTTTCATAGGCAA
>JAHJQK010000164.1 GCA_018819135.1 Pseudomonadota bacterium
CGCAAAAGTAATGGAACATTGATTAATTTATTACGCCCCCTCACCCTCCCCTCTCCCCCTAATCAGGGGGAGAGGATAAAGGTGAGGGGGTTTAAAGCAGTGCCAATGCCCGTTCCATTATTTATGCGAAAGTCAATAATCGATGAAATCGAGCAACATTTGCATCCGAAATGGCAGAAAGAAATTATTGAACAAATCAAGAAACAATTCCCTCAAAGTCAATTTATAACAACAACTCACTCTCCTCTTGTTGCATCAAGTTTTGGCGCACTAACCCAAAAAGATATTGATAAACGTATCCTGCTTTCACTTTCACCTAACGAAGGAGTACTCAAAGAAGAATTACCTCCAATGATTGGCTGGAGAGTCGATAAGATACTTGCGTCCAAGGCGTTTGAATATCAAATCACCGGCGAGAGTGACGAGGTTGACAAGCTTTTATACGAAGCCTCTATATTGGCAGGCAAGAAGA
The DNA here is from genome assembly GCA_018819135.1 of Pseudomonadota bacterium. Classification (GTDB taxonomy): domain Bacteria; phylum Desulfobacterota; class SM23-61; order SM23-61; family SM23-61; genus JAHJQK01. Next base: position 473 of record JAHJQK010000164.1, read on the forward strand.
GAAGAACCAAGCAGGAACATGAGAGATACCTTAAAATAAAGCAAAAAATTGCTTTAGCCAGGTTATCCAAACGACAGACAGAAACTGAGGATGAGATAGACCGTCAAGTAGCTGAATACTTAATTGATCAAATAAAACAAAAAGAAGAAGAAGACATATTTGGAGAAGATAATGATAAGAATATCCCGTCCACAACAACCCGCGAGGCCTTTGTCAAAAGGGCGGCAAAGAAAAAAAGGAAATAAGTTCAAATATAATGAAGACTTTATAGTAAAGGCCTTGTGGGAAATGCAGCATGAAAAATGCTGCTATTGCGAAACGAAAATACCTGATGAAGGTCATTTAAAAGCTGTTGAGCATTTCAAGCCGAAATCAGTATATAAGAAGTTGACGAATGATTGGGAGAATCTTCTTCTTGCTTGTGCGCAATGTAACGGAAAGAAGTCGGACAAGTTTCCGCTAAAACTTACTTCTAATGAACGAGAAGCTAAAGTCATTCACGTCAAATATGATTCAAAAAAAAGGAAAACAGATAAAGCTGTTTTGATTGATCCATCGAAGGAGGATCCTGAGAAGTATTTAGATTTTGTGATTGATCAAAAAGAAAAAGACATTTATGGTCTTATCATAGCCAAAGATGATAATCGTCGTGGAAAGATAACAATAGAAGTCATTGGTCTTTGTGAAAGATACTACTTAATCAATCATAGAGACTTTATGAGGGATTCTCTAATCCCTGCATTTCATATGATGATGTCTGCCAAAGATCATGATAACCAAGATAGATTAGAATCTTCAAGGCAGATATTTGGAAGTTGGATGGACAAGACATATAAACTATCTGCTCTAACAAGAGCTTTTGTTAGGTACTATAACCTTGATAAGGATTATGAGATACAAATTCCAAGTTGAAAATGTGTAAGAATTTGAAGTATAAGTATGGAATGTTGTAAGAATGGAATCATACGGCTACGAATTAATATTGGATTTACACAATTGTGATGTTTCGACATTCAACAGAAAGAGTTTGCGTGGATATTTTAAAAAACTTTGCAAAGCAATTGATATGAAAAGATGCGAGCTTTACTTTTGGGACGATGTGGGTGTTCCAGCGAAAGAAAAGCAGAATGTGCCCCATACAAAAGGAACTTCTGCGGTTCAATTTATACTAACAAGTAATATAACCATTCACACTTTAGACTTGCTAAAAGCCGCTTATGTTAATATATTTTCCTGTAAGGCTTTTGATAAAAAGGTTGCAGAGAAACTTACAAAAGAATGGTTTGGTGCTAAAAAGTGCAGAACCCACTTTATAGAGAGAATTTAATATGTTGTTGATTGAAAAAGAGATTCATATCCCATTGCCCAAAGAGAATATTCCTCTGCTCAAGCATTTTGAGCAAGCAATCAAAAAACACCTTTCCCTTGGTGAAATCCCCGTAAGATTTGCAGTGACAAAAAGTGAGGCGGATGGATACCATTGTGAACTGGGTATTTTAACAAAGTCGGATACTTTACCAGTTGGACAGCAGATTTCCATATTTGACTTTGAACAAAGAGAGGTTGAGAACACAGATAAATTTAATGCGGTAATGATAGTACCTACCGGCATTGGTGCTGAGATAGGTGGCCACGCAGGTGATGCTACCCCTGCAGCAAGGTTGTTGGCTGGGGTTTGTGATAAATTGATTACTCACCCCAATGTGGTAAATGCCTCCGACATCAATGAGATGCCGGAGAACGGACTTTATGTGGAAGGCAGCGTTATCTCAAGATTGCTTATGGGAACAATCGGTTTGCAGGAGGTTCGTTCAAATCGAGTCCTTTTGGTAATCGATGAACATGAGAACGAACAAGTCTCAGAACTTGCAATTAATGCAGCTTCCGCTGCAAGAGTGACACTAGGTTTGGATTGTCCCGGGGTTGTAAAAATAAATCCGCCAATATATCTGCGGGCCGAATATTCATCATCAGGCAGTGCAGTTGGCCGAGTTGAGGGGTTGGAGAGACTTCTCGAAGTGCTATACCGCCGCCGTTCAGAATTTGATGCGGTAGCACTTGCTTCAAAGGTTGATATATCAGAAGGACTTTATGCGGAATATTTTCAGTCGGGTGGGGAAATAATTAACCCTTGGGGTGGCGTAGAGGCTATGTTGACTCACAGTATATCACTGCTGGTTAACGTGCCTTCGGCACATGCTCCCATGGCAGAAGATATGGAAGAGGCAAATGCGCTTTTTGGCATAGTTGATCCGCGAATGTCGGCCGAAGCTGTGTCAAGCTGTTTTCTTCATTGTGTTTTGAAAGGGCTTTATAAAAGTCCTCGAATAATTACCGATAGGATGCTTTTCACACATCCGGGAGTATTAACTGCTGCTGATGTGTCTTGTATGGTTATACCTGATGGCTGTGTTGGCTTGCCAACTCTCGCAGCATTAGAGCAAGGTATCCCGGTAATAGCTGTGCGTGAGAATCGTAATCGAATGAAAAACAACCTTCAACAACTGCCATTTGTAGCAGGTAAACTTTTTATTGTAGAAAACTACCTTGAGGCCGCCGGTGTAATGACAGCTCTTAAAGCTGGGGTTGCTGTTTCAACAGTACGGCGACCGCTTGCAGCGACCAAGGTTATATGCGAACATCTAGAAGATCATAGTGAGGGGAAAAAGGCTGTATCAAAACCGTCTGAGGCTGCAACAGTGGAGAAGTAAAAAGTATGGCCAAGACACGTCGTAAAGGCGGTTTTCTCGAAAACACATGAGTCTACCTGTTAGGAGTCAGGATTGACAACTTTACATTTGATAACCATCTATCGAGGAAAATGGAGGAGCTAAAGTCAGCTTTGTGAGAAATTAAAAATGTCAAGCCTGACCCCTTCTCCGCATAATCGAAGCTCCCAATTCTAAAAAGGAATTACTCCAAAATAGATTTCAAGCAAGCGTCGGTAGGGCTAGCATAGAATTCGATACTAATCTTTGTGGCCATGTCATCAGAAAGGTCGAATAGTTTTTTCCGGGCCGAAATTGGCATAAGAAGTATTGTTGCCCCCTTTTCCACCGCGAGTTCGGCAACTGCCACCGGGTTTGGTATCATCTCCACCGAGCCCCCAAGATTCAGGGCACCGACAACGATTAGCCCCCCTTTGATACTCCTTTCGAGCAGACTGCTGCAGAGAGCTAATAAAACTGCTAACCCAAGGCCGCCGCCGGAGCGGTCGACGTCAATCGCTCGCAACTGCACCGAAAAGTCATGTTCCCTCGGGTCCCTATCGCCCACCAGCTCTTTCGCGTGAGTATATAAATTCTGCTCCCCATAGCGGACGCTCTCACGCAAAGCCGGTGGCACCGGCGCGTTGAGAATTCTAACACCAGCGCCAGGGCCTACTGTCACTTCGATGCGGTAGAGACTTGGCGCCACATCTTGCCCCCCTGGACTTATCGCCCAGACCTGCCCTGGTGGTAATGGATCGCTTTCGATCCGGTCTTCGCTGTGGAGCTCGGGCGTAGCTACAAATTGCTCAACGCCCTCAACACCCATGAAATAGCTAAAGTGAGTATTGCGGAATTCGGTCTTAAGTACCCTTTTTTGTTGTTCTTTTACTCGCCGCCGTGATTCTAAGGCTATCCGTATGATCTTCTCAAGCTCCTCGTCGGGCACGGGAACCGAGGGGTCAGGGAAAAGTAGTTTCAATAGGCCGCTGATACTTCTCGTCACTGCCTCGATATCACGACCGCTCAGGGCGCCCCCCCAATTCACCCGGCCTTGCAGCACTGAAACTCGACTAATCTCCCGCAATCTCGTCCAACATTCAGAAAGGAAATCACTGACCAGCCCGAAATGATTGGTCAGATTCTCGTGTGGATTCAATTTCGGGAATTCCCATCCCGGCACATAACAATGCAGGCGGTCCATGAAAGCCGTGTCATAACGCATTTCAGGAGGCATGGGCGCCAGTAAATGACTGACACGCTGCTGCTGTTCCACGTCTAGGTCGAGATTCCCCAGCATCACAATGCTACCCGATGCCCGAATGCTTTCTTTGCCGCGGGAGAATTCTCCTGCCGCCATGTACCCCTTCATGATGTTGACGCCATCCTTCTGATCGAAGGAAATGCCGGCAACTTCATCAAAGCAAACCACATCATAATGGCATACCAGGCCCCGTTGTCCGGTGGCGTTATTAACAAACATCTTGGCCACAGTCGCCTTCCCGCCAGAAATGAGGTGGGAATTTGGTGAAATCTGCTGGTACAAGTGGCTCTTGCCCGTCCCTCTGGGTCCCAATTCAACGAGGTTATAGTTGCGCTCAACAAAAGGTACCATTCGGAGCAAAGTAACGAGCTTTGCCCGCTCAGAGAGTGAGGCTGGTTCAAGGCCTATCGAGCGAAGAAGAAAATTCTTCCATTCTTCCACAGAAAATAGTGCCCGCCCTTTTGCCAGCACATTCAGCACGTCTGATTTGGAAAGCTGGATGGCGCGAAGGCTTTCTATCGCAAATGGTCGACCGGATTGCTCCTGGGCAATAGCTGCATCGTAAGTGAGAGTAACCTCAGCATAAAAGCCATCTGTCAGCATTCGTTCATGATCATGAACAAGCTTATCGTCAATCCGCACATCGCGAATTTGAAGACTGGGCAACTCAGCCAGGAAGCAATCGTTGCGAGAATCAAGACGCGCTTTTAGCAAGTCAATAATCTTCACCGACCCTTTATCACGCGCCCGGGCTTTGAAAAGCTCTTCCTGACCGGTGCGGACGGTCCGATCCGCAAGCTGTCTCTCAACAACCTGAAGGCCCTCCGCGATTTCTTGCTCGTTTACCGTTGCGCAATAACGCCCGAGTAAAAATTCGACCACGTATGTTGGTACCGGGTACTGCCGGCTGTAACGCCGGACCAGGTCTTTCCGCACCAGGAATCCGTCGAAAGCTGACGCAGCTAATTTATCTAAGGTATCAAGTTCCATACTTATTCCTCACCGCCGACGGTCGTCGCTCTCTTGGCAACAACTCGGCCAGAAGTATCCAGCAAAACAACGCTTACCGTAGTACCCTCAAGCGAATCATTTTCCACCAGCAGCCCGGCCTTACCTTCGCCGTCAGCCTGCCTCGGAGCCGTGATGCTGGTTGTTGAGTCCCCTACCTTCGTCCGAATGTCCACGGTCACAGGCGCGCTCACCGGCTCGATGGAGACTCGGCAACGCATTCCCCGCCAATGCACTTCAGTGATTTTCGCTGAGATTTCGGCAGAAGCCACATCGGAAGAGAAAATCAGGTCGGGGATGACGCATTCCTGTAGGCTGACACCCCCATGGGCATATTGGAAGCCTTTGCCAAAACAGGAAATCCCGGGGCTGAAGGCAAAAACCTCCGTAGGGTTCCAAAACCACCCAGTCGTTGGTACGGTAACATGCGCGCCCGTCTTAATGGCGGCGCATCGGGACCAACGACTCTCGGTCAGATACTTGGGAAGCGAAGTTGCCGGCAGGCCACCGGGAACAAGAAGCCAGCCGTGATCGGTCACGACGCGCACTTCCCGCCATCCGGCTTCCAATAATTCCTCGATACGGTCCACGAGCAGTTCAAGTTGATCGTCAATACGGCCGGCAATCTTTGCCTGAAGATCATGGCCGAGCTTATCGAATTCCCCATATTCCGTCCATGCACGCGCATCGGCCGCTTGCGGATTTCCCGTCTCCGATGCTAAGAGATATTCATACCCGGCCGATGTTAGTAGATTCCTGAACCGATCTGGGGTCACGGGTTGGTTAACCTCAGCCACTATCGGGACAAAATCTTCCCCCAGCCTATGGCCGATAATCTGATCTACAACCGGAGAAACGGCCGGTTTGGCGGTACTCGTCACCGTTGGTAATGCTGCCCAATGCTTATCTTTCGAGACACGGAGCTTGCGGTCCTCTGCCAAGGCAGCAAGCCGCTGCCCAAGGTCGTAACGAAGACTGTCTACGAAAAGGATGCAGGTACCTCCCTCGGCAGAGATTGAAGCCTTATTTTCATCTCCTTTTGTGGGCAAGGGACTCGCAGCCATAACCTTTTGAAAATGCTCGGCAGCGTCCTGGAGCCAGGGAAGGTAAATCGCCCGGATAGCCCCTGAGACAGCCTCGTGATCTTCAGCTGATTTTACCTCCGCCAGGGCGCGAAGAACCGCGTCATCGGCCAAGTATCCGCCATGGGTATATAGATCCATCATTGTTGCAAGCGAATCTCCCCCGAGTCCGACCCTGGTATGAATGGCTAACGATGTCAGGTGGGAAAGAGCAATCGCGAGGGCGCTATGACCAAGCTTACTCCATACCCACTTTCGACGAACCCCGTGAATGCTCTCAAGTTTCGCAACCTGGTCCCGACCTTCGGCAGCCTTAAGGTCTGCAAGATCAAGGAGAGCTTTACGCAGTGCTTTCTCTTCCTCGGCGTTTTCATCAGGCCACGTCTCTTTTACGAACAATAGCCGTCCAGCAGGTTTTGCTCGGTCAAGCAAATAGGGGATTGCCGGATATAGCTCCGGCGCTTCAGAGTAACGTTGCCAAACGCCTAACCATACGCCATCGCGCATGCCAAGCCGCTCGGCCGCCACCAGTTCCCCATCGGCCTTAGGGTCAAATCCGTATTCGGCCTTGCATCGCGATTGAAATGCCAACCACCGGGCGTTGTCCCACTTCTGCCGTGAACCCTGCGGGTCGTTCATCCATTCCAGAAGATTACGGGGAGTGTCCTCGATAACCAACTTGTCGAAGTCTTCAGCCTCAAGTCGCTTTCCCCGGAGACGCACCAGAGGTGTCACCGCCAATTGTCCCAGGGCGCCAAGCATGGCCCGCCGAGTCTGAATGTCTTTGGAGACATCAAGCCCCAGGCCGGTATCCTCTGACACCAGAAAGGCTTCTGCTGTCCAATCTTTCCCATTGCGCTGGCACCATACCGTCCCACGATACTGCAGTTCGACCAGGGGCTGAAGCTCCCAAGGGCATTCTTCGACATTCCGGAGGGTCTGCCGACTGACATTGGGCATGTAAATAACAGGCACGGAGCGCTCGGGGAGTAATACTTCTGGAAGCGCCCCCTCAATCACACACCGAATCCAGATGGCCGGTCCTTGCCGTTGCTCGGGGTCACAAGTTCCTAATACGAGAAGTTGAGGCATGAGATTCCGAAGCTTGGGAATCAAGGACTGCCATTGGCCGTCCGCATCGGGCCAGAGGATTGCCGCCGGCCCGACCTCCCCGGGGGCGTGCCTTGCGGCATTCAAAAGGGATCGCTGTATGGCATCCAAAATGGTAGCCGGCATTTCAGTTGGCATTATTGTCATATTGATTCCGATTCTCGGACACGATCGAAGGGTTTTGTCTATCATCTAAAGGAACCTGGCCGACATATGCCATAGTTTGAACATTGGCCGGCATCACTTTTCTCCCTTCTTCGCTACCTCGCGGGCTTTTGGTTTCGTAGCGATGGTGTAATGGCAATCGTTGAACCGTTCACCGGTGAACTCTTTGCCGCCCATGAAGTCAACTTTACCGTCCCATCCCCAGAACCAGGGATACTCCTCCTTGGGCCGATGCGGTTCTTTGCCCCGGTCTTTATCCCACTTGATGCTGGGCTTCCCACGGAGGATGCCTGCGCCGGCCCGTCCATTGGGGCGGTCGCTGGCTAAGAACGGCCGGATGTTGAGCCGCACTCCGTCATTTATATCTGGTTCCCAGCCGATAGGTTGCTTATACACAGCCTTCCAGCGCACAAATATGTCGAACGGCTGCTCACCTTTGATTATGGCAATCAGCCGTTTCTGGAGCTCCATCGCCGCAGCCAGGCGATCCTCCGAGCCCTCCTCACCGCGCTTGACGCCGTCTTGCTGCCGTCCGATCCACTCACCCAGATAGCTATAGGTCAAGTTTTCAAGGAGTTTTCTACCCTTGCCTCCGCCCTCAGCGAGCTTATGGTAATTGACAAGGGCGTGGAAACCGTCCCGCTTGCGGCCGTCCCAGATGTGCCACACGAAAGGCCGGTCGTGGAACAGCTTGCAGTGTTCCTCGAAGAAGCCGCTGCAAAGCCAGTCGTCCAGGTCGGCCCCGCCGGCCAGTTCGCGCACCTTCGCCGGCTTGACGCCCCCCGCAGCCAGCAGCGCAAACAGGCGGTCGGCCGCGGGTTCCTCGCCACGCACCGACGGGATACAGACAATCCCGTCGTCGTCGGCAAACTTGGCCAACTCATCGCACCTCTTGACTAGCGCCCGCGCCCGCTGGCTAAGGCGCATCTTGTCGTCGAGTTCCGCCGGCCAGCGGTAGCCCAGCAGTCTCGCCACAGCCACTTGAAGCGGGGCTGCCGATTGTTCCGGCCGGCCGTGGAAGAGCCACTGCGTCGGGTCGTCGCTCTCCGGCTCGGGCAGGCCGTTCGGGTATTTCTCCGCCGCAACCTTCTGCCAGTGTGCGAGATCGAAGGGGACTTTCACAAAGACGTTGTTGCTGGGCTTCAACGACTGGTCAATTTTACGAACCTCTATCACCAATTCTTTTGAGCTACACATTGCCCAGATGGCGGGCAAATGTTTTGGGTCGTTGGGAACGATTACTGATGCGTTATGATCGTAAAACTCGCCCGTGTATAAAGTAACCGGCATCTCGCTCATTTGGCTGACCAGAATCCCTTTTTTTCCGCGAGCTTCAGTTCCTGATTTCCAACCTCCCAAGCGCCCTTCAGCTTTAAGGGCCTGTGCATGGCGGAAATACCGCCCATTTCCGTCTTGCCAATGAATCAAGTGTTCTCGCCCGCCGAAATGGATTGTCGTCACGACTGTTCCGAGTAAGCCCTCCCAGCCATTGCTGATGTCGGTCAACTCCCAGAAAACGATGGTAAACTGCGGATCATCACTTGTTGCTAATCCTTGCACACACGCCGCGTGGTTCTTAAGAACCTTCGTTCCTTCAATAGTCTCAAGTGTAATTATGCAGTCGGGATTCTTCCGTTGCTTCTCTTGCCCCACCACAACGATTTCACAGGAAAGAAGGGCGACGGATTTGGCTGAAGCATCCTTTGCTGAGCTAACATCCAGACCTGAAATAGCGGACGTGTGTGTCGGTTGACTTTGCGCCATGCTGACAAGCATCACGTTGAAATCCCACATCGGCGTTTGAAATCCTTTTGATCCGAGTTTTGCGATAAACGATAACTCGGACGATGACAAAAGGACTTGTCTCATCTTCTTGTAGCCAGGTTGAAACAGCCAATTTTGTGGCGTTACGAGTGCGCTTCTCCCCCCAGACGCGCAAAAATCTAGGCAGCGTTTCACGAAACACGCTCCAAGGTCTGCCTTAGCATCCGGATGAACACGTTCGCAAAAATCTTTGAGAATCTCATCCTGCTTCGGACGCCCGAGGTAAGGCACGTTGGTGGCGACGAGCGTGAACTGGCTGGTGAGAATTTCCGCCGCCTTGGCCAAGCCGCGCGCGGTCACGGCCATTTCGTGTACGGTGTCGTCCTTAGCTTCCTGCGCCAGCGCCTTTTCCAGCAGCGGCTGGAGTTCATGGAACGCGGCCACCAGCAAATCGCCCTCGCCAGCGCGCGGGTTGATGAGGCTGCCCAGCACCGCCGCCTTTTGGAACAGCCGGTAAAGCCGCTCCATGCCGCCCTGGAGCTTCTGGTTGTCGCCGGCAATTTTAAGCCAGTCGGCTTCGCGCGCGTTCGGCGCCAGGCCGGAGCAGGCCAGGTTCATCGCCGCCAACGGGCGATGGCCCACGCGTCGCCACGCGGCCAGTGCCAAGTTGAATGCGCCAATCTGCGTGCAGCGCGGGTCAATCTCCAAACCGAACAGGTTGTCGCGGATGACCGCCGCCACGGCCGCCGCTTCATCCAGCTTTTCCTCCGCCATGCGCAGGGCAACCAACCGTTCAAACATCGCCACCACGAAATGCCCTGACCCCATGCACGGGTCGAGGCACTTGAGTTCCTTCGCCGTCTTCGGCCAGCCGTCAAATGCACCCGCCGCCGGTCGCCATTTGCCGTCCTTGTCCTTGATGAACCGGAGGTAATTCCACGGTACGCCGGGGAGCGCCACAGCTTTGCGGAGTTCCTCTTCGCTCTTGGCGTTTTCGGCCAGATTGGGATTGGCGGCGAGGACTTTACCGGCGTGCCAAGCACCGAGCGTGTTGTCCAAGAGGAAGTCCACCATGTAATCCTCGGTGAACAGTTGCGTGACGGACGGCAGTTCATCCGCGCCAATCTTGTTGCCAGCCTTGTTCACCTCTTCCTTCCGCTCCGCCTGCCAAAATTGATAGCACCAGCCGAGGCTGTCGCTGGCGGTGAACGTGTCCTTCGCGAGCGCGTCCAGCAGTTCCTCCAGCTTGAGCTGGTCTTCGCGCGCCAGCGGCACTAGCAACACTGGGTCATCGGCGCGGAAGATTTCCGGCAGCATCGTCTGCGCGTAACGCCCGGCCAGTGCCCACAGGTTCGTCTTCGCGTCCTTCGCCAGTTCCTCGCACTCTTCAAGGCTTATCGCCACTCCCGATTCCGGCTCAATGAGCAGATCGTTCTCTGCCAGGAAGCGGGCGAAGAGCATACGGTGCCAGTGTTCGTAAGCGCATTCATGAATCAGGTGACCGATGCTCAGTTCGCCCTTGGGGCTCTGGATGTCACCAAGCTGGCGGGCACGAGCCCGGAGATGGTTGCGAAGCTTTCGCTCTTCAGGCGTCTGGTGGGGATACGGTTCGTAATGATGGACCGCCACAGAGCTTCCAAGGCAGCGCGGGCGCCTGCCTCGGCAACGTCGCGGGCCTCAGTGACCGTGCGTTCGAGTTTGTTGCGAAGATCAGTGGGTAAAGCGGCCATCAGTTATCCCCGTCAGGAAATCACAATCGGGCCAGCAGCCAGCTTCGCCAGCAGGTCCTGCTCGGTCTTGGTGAGCCATGCCTTGACGTCCTCGGCCTTCTTGAGCGTGGCGCTGGTTAGATGCACGTGTTGCGTCTTCGGCTCCAGTAGCTTGGCAGCAGCGAGGGCGGCATTTACGAACTGTTGCGTCAGCGCATTGGTCCGCGTCTTCCACGAGGACAAAGGGCACCCCTCCAGGGAGCAAAGCAGAGCCGCATCGTCACTGACATCAAGAGTTGGCACACTGTCAATCCCTTCGGCAATGAGGATTTGTTGCTGTTGAGCAGGTTTAAGCCGATTCCAGTTGTCATTGGCTTCCCGCGTCGCCTTCTCGCGGTTGAAGATGGATGTGTACTCGTCATGGACCTTATTGACCGCTGCCCGCAGGAGCGTCGCTATCTCTTTGTGGATGGCAGGAACCGGATCGCTGGGGTCGAGGAGCCGCCGTTCGTCGCGCACAGCGTCCGCCTGTTTCTGGAGTTCACTTGCCGCAGGTAGGCTTACTGTGTGTCCTAACAACCGTCCGAGCGTTTCCCAATCTGGTTTCCGCTTGGCTGCCAATTCGGCTGCGGTGCTCCAGTCCTTAAGTTGTTGCGCCAGCGTGTCGTTCTGCTTTAGAATTTCAACAAGCCGCTCATTACCAGCCAGCGAACGTAGGTTATCGATATGCACCGTGGAAGGCCGAGCGGGCATCGGCGGATCACCGCCAGCGTGGTCGGCCAGGTCGATAAGATTGGCAAGGAAGGGCCCAGCCTGAGTGGTTTCCTCGCCGGGTTTGCAGGAGATACCTGCAGACTGAAAGAGCTTTCGCAACTTGATCTTCTGGGTAACATCGAGCGTGGCCGACTCGACCCGAAATTCGGTAACCGGAATCTTGGCCTGATCGAGTTGCCCGGTGGCCAGGTGATTTCCGTTGTGAACCGCCCGCAGGTGGCCTGTGGTATGCAGGACGATCAGACCAGCATCCACCGCATCACGCGGCCAGCCATAAGGGCTATCCTCGAATGCCAGGCGGATCTCTTTTCCTTTCTTGCCAGACCCTGCAAATGAAAGGATGGCTGAACAGACCGCGTGCTTCTCCGGTTTATCGATAAACCCAACCAGCTTCAGGGCATCCTCAGCACCTTCCTTTGCCTGTTTGATCACGCCTTCCCATCGGTCGTGGTCAGCGTCATGAAAATTGGGAAACAAACGGTCAAGCGACGCTTCGGCTGCAGTTCGCACCTTCTCGCCCAATTTCAGTTCAAGTCGTTCCGTGCCGCCGCCCTGGAAGACCTTACTGGTCTCGATAACTTGCTCGACGATCTCGTCCCGACGGCCCTCTGCTATCCCCATGCGGGTTGTCATGGCATCTCGCGCCTCTTGGCCCGCTTCCGTGCTGGGGGTTCCTTTGAAATTAAGAGTTGCCTTGGCGGCTTCGTAATCCACAATGGCTTTCCTCAGATCGTCGGCGCTGACCTTGGGCACGAAAACATAGACAATGGGACTGTCGGTACCGGCAGCACGAGCGTCGCCAACCACCCTGCTCTCGTTTTCGCCCCAGCCGTCGCGTACCCAGATTGGAATTTCGTGTCCTTTATTCGCTGGGAGCTGGTCGCCAAAGTGGAGAGAGAGCTTCCGGGGTTCTTTGCATTTCCCATGAAGGAGTTTGATGGTGCCGACAGATTCATTGAAGGCCGCAGCCAGGAGGGCTGATCTCTTGGTGGAAATGCCAGTCAGGTCGGCATTCCATTTCGATTGCCGGTTGCGAAATTCCCTGTCCCACTCGCTGCTTTCACGGGTCTGGAGGCTGTAACCGTCTTCGAGCTTAATGAGTTTCCCATCTTGAACCAGGCTATCCAAAATACGGGGAATTTCTTTGCGAAGCGTCGCTCCGTCGGCACCCAAATCTTTGACCAGCAGGTCCGCAAGCATCTCCGGAGTGGCTCGGACACCGATATCCACACCTGCCTCGCGAGACAGCTTGCGAATCAGAAATATCAGGCCGCATAGGCGGCGAGATAGCTTGCCATCGGCGGAACCATCATCCAACTTGCGGATCGTTTCATCGATCTCACGCAGTAAGACGCCTGTGCGGAGAAGATCGGGCTGAAGTTGCTCAAATATGAAATCCGCAGGCACCACAGTGCCCAGCAATCCATCCGCAGTCTCACGCACGGCATCATAGACGATGCGCAATTGGGTGCGGAGCTGGGCCGTTGTGCCAGGGGCGTCCACGGCGCGCAGCGCCTGTTCCCAGAAGCGCCGACGCACCGGCAATAACGGGTAATCATCAACGATAATTACCCGATCTTCAGTGCGAGAAGCGATAGCCGTACCAGCAAGCTGGCGGTCGATTTCCCCAGCGTGGGTATTTAGACAATCTTGGATTACCTTCACCTTATCTGCTTTTTTGGCCAGAACGACGCGGCGCGTTACGGTTTCCACGTCGAGATCTGAAAGCTCGACCGGGATGGTAAACCGGCCTCTCAGGCGTTGAAGCATTGGAAGGCTGCCTGCAAGGGCCGTCTGGCCCGCACCGATGAGCATCACCCGGCTGTCGAGCTGCTTGCAGAGCGCCTCGGAGACTTCTTGCACGTCGGAAGATCGCTGGGGGCTGTCTCCAATGAAAAGCTGCACCTCGTCGAGAACAATGATCGTCGCGGGAATCTGGCCATTAACGGTCAGCACCTCACGGATCAGGCGAACGAATTCGGTCGTTGAGACATCATCAGCCACCGGGAATTGAGCACGCAAAGTTGCCCGCGCCTGCTTTTCATCGGGAGCAAAGGCAGGATCGGCCGAGATTAATGCCCTGGCCAATACTGGGCTGACATAAAGATCCTGTAATTCGCCAAGGAAGTCCTTTCCTGCGGCCTCAACGGCTTTGCGAATCTTGTCATATATGCCGTTTTTCTGAAGCCAGAGACAAAACCGAGCTTGAGGTAAGCCTTCCGGCAGACCTTTTGAACGAAAGATAACGCTTAACACTGTCAGACGGACGCTTTTGCCGCCCCCCGAGGGAAGGGTCCCAGAGGCTGCAAAAAGCCCTCCGCACCGTTTTCCCAGAGTGGTCAACTCCTTGAGCAAGTCTTTCACTTCCGACGGCAACTGCGCCAACCCCCTCGCTGTGGCCCCGTCATCAAATTTCGTATTTACCCATAAATGGCGCAACATTTTTAGCAGGTGAGACTTTCCGCTTCCGTAGAATCCGCTCACCCACGCGGCAGGCTGAACGGTGGAGTCTACGCTGCCAATGTAGGATTCCAAAATACGGATTACACCCTCTTTATACTGGCCTTCGCAGACAAAATGCTCCAATTCATAGCGCAGGGTCGCAACCTCTTTTGCCGAAAGCCCTTCTGTTACGGCGGCAACGCCATCATTGAGCAACTTGGTGGTCGCAGGATCGCGCTGAAAGATTTCACGATTCTTCATGGTCCAGTCACCCCACTATGCAGTGTAATCGGAACGGCCAGGTAATTCCAGCCGTCACGAGCATCGAGCAGCCGATAATTGTTGTTTTCGAACTCGCCAGGGAAAAAAAGGACAAGCCTTCCCCGAATGTTATGCTCTACCTCCTTCAGCACCAGGGATAATTTTGTAAAACCGAAAAGGCTGGCCACGCCGTGGACGGCAACAACTGTATTCTCATCCACCTCTGAAGCGATCAGTTCTTTATTCAACTCCGCAGCCGCGAAGTGCAGAAAGTCATTTTGGAGCCTGAGAGCGAGGTCAGCCGGTTCCTCGAAATATGCATTGCGATATTCCATCGCGGACATCCACTTTGCAAAGGTGCCGGTGAAGGCGAAGAGTTTCCAACCATGTCCGGCTTGTCGTGTCGCCATCTCGAACAATTCTAGCCTTGCCCGAAGTTTTCGCTCGTCCGTCTTGTCGTATACTACAAAAATGGTTCGCTGCGGGCCGGCAAGATTCTTTTGCCAAGGAGCCGAGATGTGGCTTTGGTAGCGGTTTGCGAGTTCTTCAATCCGTCCCATGGATCAACCGCCTTTCCTCTTCGATCAAGATCTGCGCCGGGGAAACCTCTACCATGCCGCCGGATGCTTTCAGATTAAGGTAGCCAACTCGCTTCGCGTCCATGGCGAGGTGGATCAATTCATCCACGCCCGTATCCAGAACTTTTGCCCATAGGGTTTCAAATAATACCCTTCCCCGAGCACCCAGGATATAACCAAGCAGCAGGGCGAAGGTCACAACAGCCGGCGTGGGACTCACGGCACGGCGGTTTTTCCGACTTCGTCCCTGAAGATGACCCGATTGGGTCCATGATGACGCGGCATTGCGCATGATTTTATCAAGGATCGTCTCGTTGAAGCGCGAGCCGGTCCCGCGATTAAGGGCGTCAATTAGTGCTTGCCGACTAAGTTCTTCCCCAGGCCGCAAGCGGATGATTGGTGGTGCGGTAATTCGGAGCAGTGGGTCACGGGCCATTGCCAGGAGCAGGGCTAAAAGCCGGCGCCCCCGTTCGTCATTTTGCCAGAGTTGCCGCATCACTCGAAACAGAAGAACTTCGCCGTCCAGACCATAAAGCTCCGAGAGGCGCTGGAGGGACAGTTTTCGGGTGGAAACCGTTCTCTTGCCAAGGCAGTTCTCTTGAACGATAACTTTCCGAAATTCTTCACGATTAAATGAAGGCTGAGACACGCGGAGAAGTGTAGACAATTCTTCAAGCATGATCGTGCGGCTGGAATGCGTACCCTTATCCCCGAACCGAAACCCCACTCTCTTATCCGAGGCGATTGCTTTTTGTTCAGCTGTTGGAGCAATGCCCAAATTGATGGGATCCGTGTACATTATCTTTCTTTCGATTTTTGCCGGCTTACTTGCCGGCGAGAAATTGACCAAACTAAATTCTTTTACCAAATTTATGGCGTAAGCGCCAGTCTCAAATGTGCTGAGACTCCTTTTTAGATCAAAAGGGGTTGAAATCATAAATCTTTTCAGAAGGAAAGACTTGATCTAAAATCTTCAGATAATCGCAGGGAGGCCATTTTCTTATCCTTCTAACTATCTGGATTCTGGCTTTTTCTCGTCATGCGCAGGTTTTTCCCAAGTGTGAGGGGTGAAAGTGTGTGGTGCTTGGGGTCACATCTTCAAATGTCAATTTTAATACTCTCATCATCCATCGTAGGCTTAAGCCCGCGACTATTCTATCCTTAAATCTACTCCATCCTGATTTCCCCTTTCTCCACCCTCACCCCATATCTCTTACTTCCATATTTCCCGACGGCCGTGACCATATAAAATGGTGGTGTCGGCAGGAGGAGGAGTTCTCAAAAACGTAAGAATAGATGCTTTCTCTTTCAGCAGGCAGTCCGGGCATTCTTTAGTTCTTAGGGAGCAGACAACTTTCTTGAAAGCGTATCCGAATCCTCCCCGGAGCGTTGAACCTTTATATTCCGGCAAGTTGAGACATTCCAATGATTTGAGAGAGAATTGAAACTGGGCAAATTTAAAATTCTGGAGGGAGCTTTCCATCCCTTTAAGCTCTCCTGCAGCGGTTTAGACAACTAACTGATTTTGGAGGGTACTAAAGCTTACATAAATGCATTTGTTGTGTCAACAAAATCTTCGCTAACACAAGGTCCTTTTGAAGAGCTGGCACATTTTTCCTGCCGACCGCCCTTTCTTAAGGTATTTTTTCCCGGGCATAAGGATCAAAAAACTAAACATCACCATGCAAATCCGTAATTTGGTTCTTGACATCTTCTTGGATGCTCAGTTTACAATGATTTTAGGCAATTTTTTAATAAAATACTCGGATGATCTAAAGAGGAAAAGGGCGTGGGCATGAATTTGATCGAAGTCGATCTGGAGAGAATCCGACCCAACCTTATCAGCGTTGCTTACGAAGGTTGTCTGGAGTGTGGGTCCTGTCGCATCGGATGCCCCCATCTCAACATAGAATGGCGATTCCCCAGGGGGGATACGGAACCCATCACCTATTAGCTGTTTTTTGGAGGAGGTAAAAAATGAAGAAGAAAAACTTTTTCTGGTTATGGATCATAACCTTGCTCTTTGTTTTTGGGGCCGGATGCGCAGGAGTTCCAGTCCGGAAAACAGTCAAAATCGATACGAGCCTTCCGATCGGCAAGATCCAAGGAAATCAGTTCTTCGGCATTCGCTACCCCTTTAAAGTCTCAGCTCCCCCCGCCTGGGAGATTACTACAAAACACCCGGCGTTCATGATCGATTTAGGCTATGAAAAAGAAGGAATGGAGGAATCGGAAGTTTTTATTTATAACCCGGCCACCCAATCGAACTTCCAGATCGATTTCACCCCCGCAGGCCGTTATTCTACCTTTGATCAGGAAAAGATCGAGTGGCTCACTACAATGGCCACGGGGAGTTTAGAGGATGAATTAAAAAAGGATTACGGGGAAGGGATTCAAATAAAGGTTGCCCCTACCAAACCTTATTTATTAAAAGACGTTCCCTTCGCGGCGAAGAAATACGTGACCTATGCCATCAAAGGAGTCAAACGCGAACAGGGATGGGTTTACGCTTTCTCCGAGCCATACCAGATTTTCATTCTCTACATGGTTTTGGAAAAGGAAGGGAAGAACGATTACGAAGCAATTAAGGAGATCTTAGATTCTTTCGAGTACATCCCCAAATAAAAAAAGAGCAAAAAGCCCATAGCTCGTAGCTCATAGCCAACGCCAACATTATGATCTTAGTTAAAGGCTATGAGCAATTTGCTATGAGCTATTTTTCCTCTAAACTCCGGCTTCATCTACCAGTTGGATGAGGTGTTTTACCTCCACCTGGGAATTCTTTTGGCCCAGTTGGTCCTTTAATTGCAGCATGCAGCCGGGACAGCCAGTGACCACCACCGAGGCTTTGGTAGCTTGGATGTCTTCTACCTTTTGCCGGCTGATTTGTTGGGATAGATCGTAATTGTAGAAGCTAAAGGAGCCCCCGCCTCCGCAACATCGCTGGGCATCGCGCATTTCCACCAGAGTGATGCCGGGGAGGCTTTTCAAAACCTCCCGGGGTTGGGACAACACCCCTTGTCCGCGGTTGAGATGGCAGGGATCGTGGTAGGTGACCTTGCGGACAGATTCCTTCTCGGCCTTGGTCAACTTGATTTTTTGGGTCAGGAATTCAGCTATGTCCAGGACTTTGGTGCTGAAAGCGTTCACCCTGTCTCTCCATTCCTGGCTTTCCCCCTCTACCAGGATTTTATAACTTTCCTTCAAAGCGGTCCCGCAGGTAGCACAGGCCACGATTATGGCGTCCAGCTCGTAGGGGGCAAAGGCTTCGATGTTCATTTTCAACAGGTCCAACCCGTTCTGCAGGTCGCCGGACATGAAAACCGGGATACCGCAGCAAGTCTGCTTCTTGGGAAAAACCACTTCCACCCCATGGCGGCCCAGGACCCGGATGAGCGAGCGGCCGATGGCCGGATCCACGAAATCGATAAAGCAGCCGGAGAAGAGGCCAACCCGCATTTGAGCGGGGGCTTTGGAAGGAGGAATTACTTCGGGGAACTCCTTCCGGAGCGGAGTTTTGCTTAAATCCGGGATCAGCCTTCCTTTGCCGAAGGCCGAAAGGAAGAAGGGAAGATGCCGGAGTTTTCCATTCCCCTGCGGGGGTGCAAACATCTGCAAATAGGAGAAGGCCTTAAGCGCTTTTTCGAAAAGATTACGCTTTTTGAGTAGATACTTAAAAGCGACCTTCTTGGAAAACGGCAACCCTTTCCTTTTGGCCAGCTCGGCGCGGATTCCCAGGATGAGCTTCCCCTGATCCACGCCCGCCGGACAGGCTCCTTTGCAGGTCAGGCAGAGGAGACATTTAGAAAAGATGTCTTCCGTATAAGAAGAATACGGGAGTTCTCCCGCGACCAGGGCTTTGGCGATCTCCGTCTTTCCGCGGGAACTATAGGTCTCCCTTTGCAATTCTCTAAAAACCGGGCAGACTGCGGCGCATACTCCGCAGCGCGAGCATTTCTCCGCTTCCTGGAGCATGATTTGCGTTGGGTACATAACAACTCCTATTGAGTGTCAGTGTCAGTGTGAGTGTCAGGGAAAAAATTTTTTGAATGAAAATACGCCAGAGTTATGATGAAAGATGGCATCTATTTTGGGGACAAGGATTTTACAAGACCACTAAGCATCCTGCTGATTTCATCCGCCTCCGACCTCATAGCTAAATATTCTTTCTCCGATAAATATTCCAGATCTCGGGCCAGCAAAAAATGATATTTCAATTCACCCACAGATCCCTTAGCGATACCAACAAATTGTCGGTATTCCGCTCGGTTAAGACGATGACTTCCCTCCATTAGATTGGTAGCAATAGAAGCAGATGCCCGTCTCATCTGCGAAACGAGGCCGAACAATTCGCTTTTTGGAAACCGTTCCGTGATTTTATAAACTTTAATCGTCAGTCGATGGCTTTTCTTGAATACTTCAAGGTCTTCCACACTTTCCACCTTCATTTTTTCCATGCTATCCCCTCCTCTTTTTACTCACACTCACACTGACACTCACCCTTTTTTTAAACAAACTTCCCCGGATTCATAATCCCATTGGGGTCAAAGACCTTCTTGATGTTCTTCCAAAGCTCCATCTCAGCCGGGCTGATTTCCAGGTGCATGAAAGGCTTCTTGGCCAGCCCGATACCGTGCTCTCCGGTGAGGGTTCCACCGAGAGCAATGGAGGCTTCGAAGATTTCTTTTATCGCGTTTTCCACCCTTGCCGCTTCCTCCTTGTTCCCCGGGTCATAGGTGATCAAGGGATGCATGTTGCCGTCGCCGGCGTGGGCCAGAAGATAAATGGTAATGTTATATTTTTTTTCGATCTCGTTTAGCCTGCGCACCATAGCCGGTATTTTGCTGATGGGCACGGTAGCATCCTCGGCCACCATAGTCTTACTGAGCCGGTAAAGGGCTACAGACCCGATCTTCCGGGCGAGCCAGAGCTTGTCTGCTTCCTCTTCAGTCTGGGCCAGCTTGATGTCGAAAGCCCCCTGAGTTTCGCAAAATTCTTTAGCGATCCGCGCCTGGCGGTCCACGGTCTCGGCAAATCCATCCACTTCGATAATCAGCATGGCCGCGGCATCGGTAGGCAGTCCCAGGTTATACACCCTTTCGCAGGTACGGATGTAATGCTGGTCCATCAGCTCGAGGGCCCGGGGAACGATGCCGGCCGCCATGATGCGGGAAACCGTGGTGCTGGCATCGTCGATGGAGCGGAAAGCGACCAGTAGGGTCCGCCGGGCTTCGGGTTTGGCAATGAGCTTCACAATGATTTTGGTGATGACCGCCAGGGTTCCTTCCGAGCCGCAAAGCAACCGGGTCACATCATAGCCGGTGACATTCTTTATAGGCCGACCCCCGGTCTTGATTACTTCTCCGGAGGGCAAGACGGCTTCAAGACCCAGAAGGTAATCCCGGGTTACCCCGTATTTCACGCATCTCGGCCCGCCAGCATTCGTGGCAACATTGCCCCCGATTTGACAAATCGATTGGGACGCCGGGTCAGGGGGATAAAAAACCCCGGCTGCCTCAGCAGCCAATTGTAGGTCCTGGGTAATGACTCCGGGTTCGACAACAGCTAAGCGATCTTCTGGGTTGATTTCCAGGATTCTATTCTTCTTAGACATAGCCATAACGATCCCACTCCGGTCGGGAACACACATCCCGGTCAATCCTGTGGCTGAACCTCGTGGGGTCACCGGGACCTTCTCCCGATTGGCCAGCTTCAGCACCCGGGATACTTCTTCTGTTGTGACGGGAAGAACCACCAGGTCCGGCTTTTTTTCCGCAAATACATCGTGGGAATAAACCATCAAGTCTTCGGGGGCATCAAGGCAGCGTTCTTTACCAACAATATCTCTGAGTTCGCGTTTAAGGGATGCTGGTACCATAATGATTTCTCCTCGCAAGGGATTTACCGTCTTCGCCGTTAAAAATTGCCAACTTCTACTTATTTTATTCTGATTAGTTTTGTCAATGAAAAAATGGATAACTTCCAAACTAGCGAGTAATATGGGACAGACCTAAAAATGGCTTTATTCCCCTTTATTTTTCTTCTATCAATTGGCAGGGTTTGCCAGGAAAGTGCCGGGAGCACTCGTTCCTCTGCCCATATGAAAAAGGAATGGAGTGAGGGGAATTGGCCAAAGGGCTTGGGGTTTGGAATTACCAGTTTAGAATTTGGTTTTATCTTTTCCTTTCAGCTTGAGAAGCTTTCTTACTTCATCCGGGGTGGCTACTTCCAGGCTCAGCTCCTCCATCAGGTGACGGATTTTCTGCACGCTCTCTTCGTTGGATTTTACTATTTGGCCTTTGCTGATATACAGGTTGTCTTCCATCCCCACCCGAACGTTACCTCCGAGAGCGGAGGCCACGACCCCCAGAGAGAATTGGTAACGGCCCACGGGGAGGACTGACCAGACATAATCATCACCGAAGAGGCTGTCCGCGGTGTGTTTCATGTGCAGCAGGTTTTCGACGCTCGGTTGAATAGCCCCCAGGATTCCCATAATGAGCTGGAGAAAGAAGGGTTTATCAAGGAAACCCCGATCGGCCATGTGGGCGGCGTTGTAAATATGGCCTACATCATAGCATTCCATCTCTGGTTTCGTCCCGTGATCTCGAAAGGTCTTCAGAAAAACTTCTAAGGATTTAAAGGTATTGGCAAAAATGAATTCTCGCGTCATCTCCAAGTATTTCGGTTCCCATTCGAATTTAAATTTGGAATAACGCTCCAGGAGAGGAAAGAGGCCGAAATTGAAAGAACCCATGTTGCAACTGGCCAGTTCCGGTTCCAGTTGGGCGACCACCCTTACCCGCTCCTCAGGGGTCATCCCCAGACCGCCTCCGGTGGTTGGGCATTGGATTACGTTAGAACGCCTGTGAATCTCTCCGCAGATTTCCTTGAACAAACCAATGTCGGAACTCGGCTGCCCTGTCTTGGGATCGCGGGCATGGAGGTGCACAGTCGCGGCGCCTGCCTTGCCCGCCTTGACCGCTTCATCGGCGATTTGCTGAGGAGTTATCGGAAGGTACTCTGACATAGTAGGAATGTGGATGGAACCCGTAACAGCGCAGTTAATGAACAGCTTGCCTTGCTTCATGGCCATGATCATACTCCTTTCATTTGATTATAAATAGGGCAGCGAAGAATGGGTTCTTGCCCAGTTGGGAAATGAGCGGATCCAGATAAAGTTAAATGCAAAAATCCATGTTTGCCCGTCTTAAAACCAAGGAGGTGATAGGACTACGATGACTTCAATGGATTCATCTCCGGTGCCGCGCCAGGCGTGGGGAAGATGAGCCGGATGATAAATGCTATCCCCCGCCCTTAGTTGATGAATTTTCTCACCAACCCGGTATTCCAGATTTCCTTTTAAAACCAAACAACATTTTTCACCCGGAGGGTCGATTATGGGTTCATCGCCAGAAGATTCGCCCGGGGTTAGGCGCAGGAAAAGGACCTCAATCTGTCGGTTCAAATCTGGCGTGATGAGTTCATAGGATACCCTGGATCCAGGAAGAGACAGGGTCTTGCGGCGATCTCCGCGAACAACCTTAACATCCCCGATGAATGAGGATTCGTTGATTCTTTGGCCTCCATGGGAAGGAAGATGTCCCAGGTTATTATGGGCATTTGCTCCATCGGTAAAGAGATTCACCATGCTGATTCCAAACTGGAGAGCAATTTTTTTAAGGGAGCTGACCGAAGGTTGAGCCAGGCCTCTTTCTACCTGGCTGAGGAAGCTTTTAGAAAGTCCTGTTTTTTGGGAGAGTTTTTCGAGAGTTAATTTGCGGATGCGCCGCTCCTCCCGAATTCTCTCCCCCAGATTTTCCATGTCCATGAGAATGACCTTTCCCTTAAAGGAAAAACTTGGCACTTCTCATTCGGCACAGATTTTCTCAGATAGACGCAGCTAAAGATTCTTTTCAATTAAAGAGAATTCAGTCCTGCCAAGGCGGGATGAAAGAAATCCAAATTTTTTAAACTATAATTGAAATTTTTTATAAAGTTAGCGCTTTTTTTTCAGTATGTCAAGAAAAAATTTAATATATATTAAAAAAAACATAAATAACCCTTTCTCTATGCGAAGAGGGATTTGTTCAGTGAATTTCCGACTCGGGACATCAGCCGCACCCCATTATTTATATAAATCTCTTTTATCGATCACTCGCCGGGCTTTAAACTGGGTTCTTTCGATTTTTCCCGGCTCCATCAACTGGACATTGGCTCGGACGCCGATAACGGATTTTAGCTTTTCTTCCATCTCTTTATGGAGTTGTTCAAGAATCTGGGGATCAGCTTGCGCTTTGACAGCTATCTCCTTGTTGTATTCAGCCTGAACCAACAATTCATCCATGACTTTTTCCCTGGTGATGATGATGCGGAATTCTTCTCCAAAGCCCTCAATGGACCGCAGAGCTTCTTCCACACCGCTGGGATAGATGTTCTCCCCCCGGACAATAAACATATCATCTACCCTTCCGTAAACCCCCTTGGGGAGCCGCGGATAGGTTCTACCACAGGGACAGGGTTCATTGGTCCAGGTCGCCAGGTCTGCCGAATAAAGCCGGATCATCGGCTGCGAAGTTCTTTCCAGATGGGTGTAAACCGGTACACCCTCCATTCCATAATCCACCGCTTTCTTGGTTTCGGGGTCCACCAATTCGGTATAGACGATGTCCTGCCATAAGTGCATCCCGGTGCGAAACTCGCATTCTCCATTGGTCATCCAGGGGGTCATCTCCGCCATTGTCCCCGAATCAAGGCATTTACAATTGTAGGTTTCTTCAATTTTTCTCTTTGTGGAAGCAATTCCTGCCCCGGGTTCTCCCGAGAAAAACATAATCTTAAAACTAAAATCTTTTGCTGGCTCATATCCCTCTTCGCGCGCTCTTTCGGCGAGGTAGAGAGCGAAAGAAGGGGTCCCGTAGAAAGCCGTAGGCTGGATGTCCTTGATCCACCTCAGAGCCATTAAGGTTTGTCCCGGCAAGCCAGCCCCAAAGGGGAAGCAGGTTAGCCGCAGCCGCTCCGCTCCAGCCAACGCTCCCCAGCTTCCCACGTAGAGGCTGAAAAAAGAGCCGATAAAAACCGAATCCCCTGGCCTCAGCCCGAAGGCCCACATAATCCGGGCGTGAGCGTTGCCGATTCGTTCCCAATCATCTCTCCCGATGGCAAAAGCTGTCGGTTTTCCCGTGGTCCCGGATGTACCGTGGACGCGAAATACTTGTTCTCGGGGAATGCAGAGATAACTGCCGAAAGGAGGATTCTTGGCCTGGTCTTCCCGAATTTCATGCTTGTAGACCAGGGGGATCTTTGTGAAATCCTCCAAGCTTTTTACCTGGTCAGGGTGGATTCCGGCTTCATCCCATTTCTTGCGGTAAAAGGGAGCGCGTTCATAGGCGTAGGCGATTTGGGCTTTTAACTTTTTAAGAATGATTTCATCTCTCCTGGATGGATCCATCGTCTCCAAGTCTTTAAACCAATAGCGTTCCTGCGGGGAAGGAAAGTAATCATTGTCATACCGGGGAGGCCATTCATTGGGGTTCTTAATCATCTCATCCTCCTTTCATCTTGTTTGAGAATTCAATACCAGGAACCGGACCATGGCCTAACCCCCCCAGGTGGTATAATAGAGCACTTCTCTTTCCGGGGGATGGGGGTACGAAGTGTCTTAGGCAATTTATCACATCCATTTTCCATTTCCAACTGGATTCATGAAAGCTTCTTGCTTCTGCGGGCGTCTATGGTCTCCAGAAATCCTTGAAACCTCATCTTGATCTGAGCATCTGCCCAGGCCCGCGGGTCCACCATGTCGCTTTCGAAGATAAGCATGGGCACGTCGATCTCGGCCAGTTTGTTCTTGACGTGTAATTGGCCCATGCTTGTCGCTCGGCAAGAGCGAGTTCGGTGGCCGATGGCCCCGTCTAATTTATACTCAAAAACCCAACGCTTGACCAGTCCTGCACCTACGCCAGGGCTGAAGACCCCAGGGTTGCAGATGTCGGGATTGATTTCCGACCCTTGCTTTTGCTTGTATTGGGCTGTCTTCCAGGTCCGTTCGACCAAATTCTCCAGCGGATCGGGCAGGTCCACTTCTACGGGTTGCCCGACATAGTAAGTAGATTCCACGCAAACTACCGCACCCAAGGTTTGAAGATAATTGAACAGCCCCATGTTAAACCAGGGAGGAATCCCCAGCCAGCCAAAACGGTATTTTTCTTCCGGGATAACCCCGATGCCGCGGTCTACCCGATCCTTGATTTCTGCATAGAGATCCTGGTAAAAGTTTACGGCTTCTCGATCACCCGCCAGATATAGGAAGGGAATGATGGCCGTGAAATAGTCCTCCGAACCCATGGGGCAAGGAACGGCCTTGCGCAGCTCCAGCACCCGATACCAGTATTTCATCGCTTCTTGGGAGGTTTTCATGATATCGCGGAATCGTCCCATGTCCAGCTTCTTTCCGGTCTGTTGCTCCAAGAAACTGATTTGAGCCAGAAGGGTGGCCCGTATCTGAGTTTTGTAATGTTCGGCAAGGCGCGGATCTTCCAAATCAGCATCATAGGGAGGGCTCACCGGGTCATCATTGAACTGGGGGACGTTGAGGAAGTGGGTCCCGATGGCCTGGAACCACTTATACCTTGGCTCGCATATCAATGCCGAGCCCAAGAGCAAGTTCGGATTTCCCATGCCATCCAGAGGAGCCTCAGGGGGAACCTCCCCTGAATCACGGCATCGGCGTAAGTATCCCAGAGTATTCCTGACATAGGAGCAGAGTTCATTACTATACCCTTCGGCCTCAGCCTCCTGGCAAAAACCCATAGCCACCTTTTGGGCCGCACATAAGGTGCCGTAATTCTCCGGCCATTCACCCACCAGGTCAAAGGCTTGCAAAATCTCTGCGCCCGTACCGAGCATGTTCCAAACCAATTGGGTTTCGGGGAGCTGCCGGCGCTGGGCTCGATCGTAAAAGCTGGGGATGTATTTTTTGATGTTGCGAACCGTTTCTGTTGACTTGACCGCCCGGCTCATTTCACTATTCATATGACTCATGATTGCCCCTTTCTTTTATTTCTCCATTGATGACCTTCAGGCTTCCCCAAACAATATCTTAGCTCAACAGTTCGATAAAAGCTTGAATCCGGGTGCGGATGGCCGCTTGATTGGATAGAGAGTAATCATCGTCGATGATAAGTGCTGGTAAGCCTTCTTTCTTGAGAGTTGCCATCACATCAGGAGCATCGAATTTGTGGGGATCACAGTAAGAGTAAATATACATGATGAGTCCATCGGCTTTGTATTCCTTTGCTAAATCAGCGATATAACGAAATCGTTCGCTTCCCGGCCCCCTATCTGTCCGAGGGCATAGGAAGGAGTCAAAGTAGGCCGTAACCAATCCATCCATTGGGTCTGGAGTTTCCGGAAGGTCATGCCTAAAGCTACGGGTTCCAATGCAGGTATCATCGATGACCACGCAGGCATCGCCCTCCTCGATGAGC
Source organism: Pseudomonadota bacterium (assembly GCA_018819135.1). Taxonomy (GTDB): domain Bacteria; phylum Desulfobacterota; class SM23-61; order SM23-61; family SM23-61; genus JAHJQK01. Next base: position 26,827 of record JAHJQK010000164.1, read on the forward strand.
TTAATAAGGCTGAGGTCATCGCATACACTTCCGTAGAGCATCAGGCGGGCCGTCTTTTTCGGGGGCCCTTGGCCACGCGACATTACTTCTTCAATGACTTCCTGCAGCAGATTATTGAATTCTTCAACGGGTAAACCCATTCCGGCGACTAACACCTGCAGAGCCTCAGTGCCACTGAGCAGAGGTGGATTCTCCTTCCGCAAGCTGTAAAGCTTCCGTAAGAGAGCGCGGCTGGCATTATATTCCTTGATGGTCTTCTGCAGTTGATCATTGTTGATTTTTCTGCCGGAGAAATTCTCTATTTTTTCCCGGAAGAAGATTAGTTCCCTTTTGAAAAATTCCTTGGACCAGGGTGTGAGGGTATGCGGGACATTGACAAAATATTGAAAGGAAGGCTTAGTGTTTAATGTCCAGATTCCATAGAGGCGTTGAACCATATCACAGCTGTGGGACATGATCAATCCATCTAGAAAGTCGTATCTTTCCTTGAGATCTTGGTCAAAAAGGTTGCGCACATAGGGACAACCGAATGGTTCCACAAAATCATGGGCCTTGGTGATTGGCTCCTTGAGGTCGCCGCGCAAACGATAAGGCAGGATCCCTGCGGCCGCCATGATTTCCGGCGGAGCAAAAAGACACACATAGCCTAAAACCTTTTCCCCTTGGGCCTTTAACTCTTTCATTCGCTTTCGTCCATCTAAATAAAGTCCCTTGGCTCTGGCCAGACCTTTGAGGGTATCCATTTTTTATCAAATCCTCTCTATGAGTGCTTGAATGATTTACGGCAAGCGTCCCAAGGGTAACTTTGAAGAGGAACGAATTCAAGGGGGTCTATCCATTTTTAGCGGAAACGATCTGGCGGATAGATGTCACGATTTCTTCCCTGGACGCCCCAGGCATAAATATTCCATCAAAACCAATTTCTTTTAGCTTCGTCCCATCAGCGGGTGGAAAAACTCCTCCAATGACAAAGGCCATGCGCTCTTTGAGCCCTTCTCTTTTGGACATTTCTATCAGCTCACCACCCAGCGTGAGGTGGGCCCCTCCCAAAGAACTTACTCCAACGACATCAACATCTTCATGGATAGCGGTTTTAATGATCTCTTTTGGAAATGAATTCCCTATATAAATGACTTCCATGCCCGCATCTCTCAATTCATTGGCTACGGTAATCAATCCCCTGTTATGCACATCTAAACCAAGTTTCGATAATAATACTTTTATTTTGGCAGCCATCTCGAATTCAAACCTCCATGTCGGATCTTAAATTAATTTGGACACAGATTTCCACGGATAAACGCAGATAATTATTTTTCTGTATTTTTTTGCATGTAAGGAAATTCCTATACCCATAAATTTACTCCATGAATCGATAAATTTTTTTAACTTCTTTTACCAAAGGACAGGTGGTTTCCATAGGCCGAAAGCTTGTTTAAATACCTTAAATATTTCTCCCTCCGAGCAACCCACTCTGGCACACTGTAGGGTATAAGGCATCACGTTCTTTACCTTCTTGCACGCCTCTTCCAGGGCGAGGAGAGCGCTATTGACCTTTTCAATATCTCTTTTCTCTCGTAATTTTCCCAATCTCGCCTTCTGCTTTTCTTCCACACCCTCTGGATATCGAAACACATTAATGGGGGGCAGCTCAACGGGGGCTTTATAAAAATTATAGCCCACTAATTTAATGACGCCTTTCTCGATCATTTTCCTTTCATTATTAAAATATTCGGCAATCTTTTTATGTAACCAGCCCTTTTCTAATGCTGTTACATACCCACCGATCCTTTCAATTTCATCTACCTCATCAAGAATTCTCCTTTCAATTTCATTGGTCAGGGCTTCTACATAGAAAGAGCCCCCTAAGGGGTCCACCACCTCTGTAACTCCGGTCTCTGCCTGAATAATCTGTTGGGTTCGCAACGATAGTAAGGCCGCTTCTTCCGTGGGCACAGAATAAGCCTCATCATAAGAATCCACATGTAAAGACTGCACACCCCCAAATACGGAAGCCAAAGCATGGTAAGCTGCTCTGATGATGTTATTCAAGGGCTCTTCCCTCATCAGCGAAACACCGGATGTCTGCACATGACATCTCATCCACATAGACCTGGGACTCTGGGTATTAAACCTGTATTTCATGATCTTGTACCAAAGTCTTCTCACCGCTCTTATTCGGGCAACTTCTTCGAAAAAATCGCTTGCCGGAGACCAGAAAAAAGCCAACCTCTCCGCTATCCAATCGACCTCATGCCCTCTTCTGAGCATCTCTTCCAGAGTTCCAATGGCATTGGCCAAAGCAACGGCCATCTCCGTCACACCGGAAGTTCCAAACTCCCGCAAATTGTAGCCATTATACGTGACAAAGTTCCACAGCGGGACATTCTGCCGGATGAACTCAATGTTATCGCATTGAATCCGGAAGCAATCTTTAGGGGGTATATATTCCGGGCCGCTGCGCACCACTTCTTCCAAAGTGATATCATTTTGCACGCTCCCCCGCAGTTTATCCCAGGGGACGCCTCTGCGCTCGGCCAGGACTAAATACATCGGAAAAAGAATCGCCGTATTTGAGGGATAATGAGTCACCAATGAAACCGTTACCCGGTCGAGAGGGATATCCTTAAATATCAAGTCCATGTCCTCCACCGAATCGACGGCAACTCCCGACATGCCCACTTGCCCTCTGGATATAGGATCATCGGAGTCATACATCTGGATCGTCGGCAGGTCAAAAAGAACATTGATCCCTGTTCCCCCGTGGGCCAACATGAATTTTATTCTTTGGTTCGTCTCCTCGGGTCCCCCGAAACCCGTAAGTTGACGCATGGTGAATTCCCGGCCTCGATACATATTGGCATGAATGCCTCGCGTAAAAGGTTCTTGCCCCGAATGTCCCAAATCTTGCATATAGTCGAAATCGGGATTGCTGAGTGGCGTATAGAGCATTTCCCGGGGAATTTCCGAACCTAAGATTGTCCGAGGAGTTACATGCCACTTTTTACGATCTTCCTCGCCAACGGTCATGTTCCTCCACCGCTCGAACTCCTGGCGCAATCTTTTAAGAGCGGCGGGATTGTACAAAGGGGTACGCCTTCTCTCAGGCAGCTTTTCCCGCAGGATTTCCTTGGTCGTCTTCTTTTTCTCAGCCATAACTAGCGACTCCTTGGTTAAAAGGTCTGGAAACAAAGGATGGGGGAAAGGGGTCTCCTTCGGAAAATGTTTAAAAATATTGTTAGCCTTCCCGATCTTATGATAGATTATTTTATTATCGCCGGTCTACAATAAAATAACCGTGGATCAGAATTTTTATCTTTCGCCTTCCTTTGAGGTGGAAATTTTTAAAAGGAGAAATAATGGCTGGTAAGCTAAAAAAATTCTTCGAGCCTAAAAGCGTTGTGGTAATTGGAGCATCGGCAGTGCCCCACAAGCCCGGAAATGACGTGATTCGGAATATCCTGGCGAACGGATATTCGGGAAAGCTTTATCTGGTGAACCCCAAGGGGGGAGAAATCATGGGGATGAGGGTCTATCCTTCGATCCAGGACCTTCCGGAGGGGATTGACCTGGCCATTATCATTCTTCCCGCCAGCGCCAACCCCCAGGCGGTCAGGGAGTGTGCGGCCAGAGGGATCAAGGCTATTGTCCTTGCGGCCGGAGGGTTCTCAGAGGTGGATGAAAAAGGAGAAGAATTACAGGATGCGCTGATCCAAGCCATCCGCGAGACTGGGGTCCGGGTCATTGGACCCAACACATCGGGCCATACGTCCACGCCGCACAACTTCACTTCGAGCTTCTTTCCTCTCGGCAAGATTCCCAGGGGAAATATTTCTTATATTGCCCAAACCGGAAACTTTGCCACTCACACGATGCGCTATATTATCACCGGCGAGAATTTTGGGGTGGCGCGGGTCGTGGGGTTCGGAAATAAGGTGGATGTTGATGAAACTGAAGTTCTTGAATATTACGCTGAGGATCCAGAGACCAAGGCCATCTTCATCTATCTGGAAAGTTTTAAGAGGCCCAAACAATTTCTCGAGATTGCCCGTGAGGTGACCAGGAAAAAGCCCATGATCCTCCTTAAAGGAGGCAGTACAGCCGAGGGGGCGCGCGCGGCAGTAGCCCATACGGCTGCCATGGCAGCGGAGGATCGCCTCATTGATGGAGCCTTGAGGCAGGCCGGCATTGTTCGCGTTTATAAATACTCCCATCTTTTCCTGGCCGCCAAGGCCCTGGCCTGTATGCCTCTTCCCAAGGGTAACCGCGTTAGTTTTTCCGCGCCTTCGGGGGCGATGCTCGTGGTCATGACGGACTTATGCCGCCAGTTCTGGGGTTTGGAAGTTCCTGAGGTTGAGGAAACGACACGGCGGCGTTTACAGGAAATCAGCCCTCCTTACATCCGCATGCGCAATCCCGTGGACATCTGGCCTTCGGCCTATGATCACGGGATTGAGTTTGCTTATAGAGAGGGGATGGAAGCTGTTCTCAAGGATCCCAATATTGACGCGGTAGTCCCCATCCTGATGATTACCGATGACACCGGTGTGCCCTCCCTTGATTTTATCGTTGAATTGGCCGCCAAATATCCGGAGAAACCGATCTATGTGACTTTCTCTGCGGAGAAAAAGCACATAGAAGCGGCCAAGGCCTTCTTAGAACCAAGAGGGGTGCCCACCTTCCCGTTGATCGAAGAGCCTTTTGAAGTTCTCTCCATCCTGGCCCGCTGCCGGCAGGCTATGGAACGTCCTTGAAAAGAAATAAAAAACTTGCTTTAATTTTTTCTTTTTGATATCTTTCCAATAATTCAATAGGAATTAAAATCAATAAAAGGAGGAAATCATGAAAAAAGTCCAATTCGTACTCGCAGGTGTTGCGTTGTTCGTCTTAGCTTTTTCAGCCGGTGCTTTTGCCCAGAAGTTAGACTTGAAAATGATGACCGGGCCCATGGGCGGGTCCTGGTATCCGTTGGGAGGGGCTATCTCTGATGCCATGCAGAAAGACATCCCCGGCGTTACCGTCGCTGTGGCTCCCGGGGGGGGCGTTGGCAACGTGGAAGGCATAGAATTTGGCAAATGCGAGATTGGCTTTTCCAATTCCAGCTCGGCAGTAGATGGCGTCCACGGCCGAACCCCTTTCAAGCAAAAAATGAAAAACATGCGGCAGTTGGCCAACCTCTACCCTCAGTATTTCCAGATGGCCGTTTTAGAAAAATCGGGGATCAAAACCGTGGCAGACCTAAAGGGCAAGGTTATTAGCCCTGGCCCCAAAGGTTTTACCGGTGAGTTTGCTTCCCGCCAGGTTCTGGAGGTCTATGGACTCACTTACAAAGACATGTCCAAAGTCCAGCATGTGGGTTATAACGATACTGTGGCCCTAATGAAGGATGGTCATGTCGACGCCTTCCTGCTTTGCACTACGGTTCCGGCCTCGGCAATTATGGACCTGGCTTCCACCCGTCAAATTCGTCTCTTAAGTATGCCGGACGACAAGATCAAGGCTGTGCAGAAGCTAAACGCCGGATACGTTCGGCGGTTTATTGCCAAAGGAACATACCAGGGGGTAGATTATGATGTTCATGGGTTTGGATTCTTCACCCATCTGATCGTCAGCTCCAAGCTTCCGGATGACCTGGTCTATAAAATGACTAAAACGATGGTAACCAACATTCCTCGCTTCGGGAATGTGGTCAAGTCAATGAAAGGATTAACCGCCGAGGACCTGGCTGTGGACATTGGTGTTCCCTTCCATCCCGGAGCACTTAAATATTTCAAAGAAATTGGGGCTATCAAATAAGATTTGCCGGATATTTATTCTCTGATCAAGGGCAGGATTTTACCAATCCTGCCCTTATTGTATACATTTGTATATCTTGGAAAAGACCCATTAACCTCCTGAGAGGATGAACGTCATGAGTGCCAAGCTAATAGGGTTGCTGGCCAAAATTATCGCGGGAATTGCCATGGCGATGTCCGTCTATCATCTTTATACGGGCGCATTTGGCTCTCCAGAGGCTCTACTTCATCGATCCATCCATCTCCTGTTTGCCCTCACCTTAACTTTTTTGGTTTACCCCTTTTCCAAAATTCGGCCGCGGCGATGGTTGGATTTCATTATGATAGGGCTTTCGTTTGCCAGCATCCTATACCTCTTTTGGAATTATGACTACTTCATCACCCGATATCCTTACGTCCATCCGCTCAGCAAAGCAGACCTGATTTTAGGGATCATTCTGGTTGTATTGCTTCTGGAGGCGGCCCGGAGATGCATCGGCCTGGCCATGCCTTTTACGGCTATCTTCTTTATCATTTATGCCTATGCGGGTCCCTACCTCCCGGGCATATTGCGCCATGCCGGTGCCAATACCGAAGCCATCGTCGATCAACTCTACATGACTACCGAGGGGATTTTTGGCATCCCTCTGGGGGTTTCGGCCACCTACGTTATTCTTTTCGTCATCTTTGGAACCTTCTTGGAAAAGTCCGGCGGAGGGCAGTTCTTCATGGATCTGGCCATGGCGACCACCGGTAAGACGCGAGGCGGTCCGGGAAAAATCGCCGTCGTTTCCAGCAGTCTCTTTGGGACCATCTCCGGAAGCGCCGTGGCCAATGTGATGGTTACCGGGCAATTTACCATACCCATGATGAAGCGGACCGGATTCCAGCCTCATTTTGCCGGAGCCGTGGAAGCCACGGCTTCGACGGGCGGACAGATTATGCCGCCGGTAATGGGCGCAGCCGCCTTCGTCATGGCCGAATTCACCGATACTCCTTACCTAACAGTTTGCAAGCACGCCCTCATTCCTGCTCTCCTTTATTACGTTTCTTTATTCATGGCTATCCATTTTGAAGCCATTCGGACTAACCTGAAAGGGATGGCCGAGGATGCCCCCCGCCTGGCCGCAGTTCTGCTCGGGAAAGGTCATCTCCTCCTTCCCGTAGCAGTTATTGTCTACATGATGTTTGCCGGATATACCCCTATGTATGCCTGCATTTTTTCCATTCTTTCGGTCGTTATTTTGGCCAATTTAAGGCGAGCATCGCGTATGGGAATTATGAAGATTCTCCATTCCTTGGAAGAAGGTGCCAAAGGAACCCTTAGTGTGGCCGTAGCCTGTGCCTGCGCTGGTATTGTAATCGGCGTTATTAACCTGACCGGCCTGGGACTGAAGTTTACCAGTTTCGTCCTTTTCTTAGCCGGGGATTCGCTTGCTCCGGCCCTCCTCTTCACCATGGTGGCTGGAATTATCCTGGGGATGGGATTGCCCACCACGGCGGCTTATATCGTCATGGCTTCCCTGCTTGTCCCAGCCCTCATGAAACTCGGGATCCCCACGATTGCCGCCCACATGTTCGCCTTCTACTACGCCATCATCTCGTGCATCACCCCCCCGGTCGCCCTGGCGGTGTATGCCGGGGCCGGATTGGCAGGGTCGAACATGTGGAAAACCGGATTTACGGCAGTACGCATCGGAGCTCCTGGATTTATCATTCCTTTCATGTTTGCCTATTCCCCTTCCCTCCTCTTCATCGGATCGCCTACGATGGTTTTGGGCTCTGTGATTACCGCCGTTGTGGGTGTGGTCATGCTGGCTGGAGGGATGATCGGCTGGTTCTTGCGGGAAACCAATATCATGGAACGGATTATGCTCCTTGCCGGATCGATCGCTTTAATAAAACCAGGAATTTACACTGACGCCCTCGGCTTGGCTCTTCTTATCCTGGTGATTGTTTCCCAAAAATTGCGCAAAAAAAAGAGTTTAGCGATTTAATGCCTTAAACAATAATACATTTATTGTATAGGAAATTCCTTTTTGGACACGGATGTACACAGATTATCAGGATAAACTAAAAAGAAAATAATTATCTGCGGTTATCTGCGCAAATCTGCGTCCTATTAAATTTACGAAATAACAGGATATAAAAATGGAAAAAAGGAGTGATTTAGTCATCCAGGGGGATGCCCGGGCCGCCAATCGCGCCCTGCTTCGCTCCCTGGGTCTTACCGACAGCGATTTGGCCAAGCCCTTTATCGGCGTGATCAACACCTGGAGCGAGATCAATCCCGGGCATGTCCATTTGAGAGGACTTGCTGAAGCAGCTAAAATAGGCATTCGCACGGCAGGAGGAGTCCCTTTCGAAGTGAACACCATTGCCCTCTGCGACGGGATCGCTCAGGGCCATCTGGGAATGAGGCGCATCCTTCCCAGCCGGAATCTCATTGCGGACTCCATCGAACTGGTTGTGGATGCCAACCGCTTCGATGCCATCGTGGTGCTGGCTTCCTGTGATAAAATTGTCCCGGCGAGCTGGATGGCCATTGCTCGCCTGAACATCCCAGCAATCATGATCACCGGCGGGCCTATGATGCCCGGCCGTTTCCGGGGAGAGCAACTGGTCCTTCCCGCTGCACGGGAGGCGCACGGAAGAATGCTCAGGGGGGAGATCACCGCTGAAGATTTCCAAGAAATTGAACTCAGCCTTTGTCCGGGGCCCGGGTCCTGCTCGATGATGGGTACGGCCAACTCCACCAGCTGCCTGACCGAGGTCATGGGCCTTTCCCTGCCGGGATGTGGAACGGCTCACGCCGTAGAAGCCAAGAAGTTACGAATTGCCCGGGAAAGCGGAGAACAAATCCTTCGCCTCTGGGAAAAGGATTTGAAACCCTCCCAGATCCTCACGATATCGGCTTTGAAGAATGCCATCACAACCAGTATGGCCTTCGGCGGGTCCACCAACATCGTACTCCACCTCCTGGCTCTGGCCAATGAATTGGATATCCCCCTTTCCCTGGAAACTTTTGACGAAATCAGCCGCCGTACCCCTTTTATTTGCAATATCAAGCCCAGCGGCAAATTTCCCATGCTGGGACTGGAAGATGCAGGAGGAGTGCCGGCCGTGCTGAACGAACTCCTGGACCTTCTGGACCTTGACGTTCTCACCGCCACCGGGAAGACCTTGCGGGAAAATCTTGCCGGCGTAAAAAACTGCAATCCGGAGGTCATCTTTTCCCGGCAAAAACCCCTTCGCCACGAAGGAGGAATCGCCATCCTGCGTGGTTCCCTTGCTCCTGGCGGGGCTGTGGTTAAGCAATCCGCAGTCTCGGAGAAGATCATGGTTCACACCGGACCGGCCCGAGTTTTTGACGCCGAAGATTCCGCGCGGGAAGCCGTTTTCGCCAATCAGATCAAACCTGGAGAAATCATCGTCATCCGGTATGAAGGGCCTAAAGGAGGCCCGGGCATGCCAGAGATGCTCAGCGTGACCGCTGCCTTAGTGGGCATGGGATTGGCGGAGTCGGTTTCTTTGGTGACCGATGGTCGCTTCTCCGGCTCTACCCGGGGACCCTGCATCGGCCACATCGTCCCTGAGGCTCAAGAGGGAGGTCCCATTGCTCTGGTACGGGATGGAGACTTGATTAGTATCGATATTCCCCATCGAAAACTGGACTTGCTCCTTTCTCCCGAGGAGATCGAAAAGCGAAAAAAAACCTGGTCCCCTCCACCCCTGAAAGTTCAACGGGGTTATCTAAAGACTTACGCTGACCAAGTGAGCAGTGCAGATAAAGGGTGTATTTAATATTAAGAAATTTAGGAATGATGAATTGAGGATTTAGCAATTTTGGGCTATTTACAACCCTTCATTTTTCCCCCCCCCACAATTCTCGAATCTTTCAATTCCCCAATTCCTCTAAATTCAAAGATGACTTTCATCATTGCCCAAACAGAAAATTCAGGGTAAATAAAAAAACATGATTGACCGAACCATCGTCAAGCAAATTCGGGATATCGCCGGTAAGGAAAATGTCTTCGAGGATAAAGAGACGAGGATCTGTTATTCCTATGACGCAACCAACATCAAATACCTTCCGGACTTGGTCGTATATCCCCGCACTCGTGAGCAAATTGCCGCGATTCTTAAGCTGGCCAACGAGGCTAAGTTTCCAGTTATTCCCAGGGGTGCGGGCACGGGATTTACCGGCGGGACCCTCCCGGTGGCAGGCGGAGTTGTCCTGGTTCTGACCAAGATGAATCAAATCCTGCAAATTGATCGGGACAACCTATTGGCTATCGTCGAGCCGGGGGTGATTACCGCTGATCTGCAGAAAGAGGTAGAAAAGGTCGGCCTTTTCTACCCTCCGGACCCGGCCAGTCTAAAAACTTCCACTTTGGGGGGGAACGTAGCCGAATGCGCCGGGGGGCCCCGAGCGGTGAAATATGGGGTTACCAAGGACTACGTGTTAGGCCTGGAAATCGTCTTGCCCACAGGGGAGATCATTTCCACGGGTGTCCAGACGGTTAAAAGCGTGGTGGGCTATGATATGACCAAGCTCCTGGTAGGTTCGGAAGGAACTCTCGGTATTATTACCAAAATTATCCTGCGCCTGCTCCCTTTGCCGAAAGCCAAGCGCACCATGCTGGCCATCTTCCCCAGCATCGAAGCCGCGGCTACCACCGTCTCCCAGATCATCAGCTCCCGTATCATTCCAACTACTTTGGAATTTATGGACAACGCCACGATCCGCTGCGTGGAAGATTATTTGCACATGGGCCTCCCCGTGGAAGCCGGAGCTCTTCTGATCATCGAAGTAGACGGGGAACCGGACGTCATTGCCCGGGAGATCCTGGACATTCAGAAGATCTGCTTGGCCAACCGGGCCCTTGAGGCCAAGGTGGCCAAAGACGATCAGGAAGCGGAGGAACTCTGGAAAGCCCGGCGGTCGGTTTCGACCGCGGTCGTAAAACTCAATCCGACAAAAATCAACGAGGACATCACCGTTCCCCGCTCGCAAGTGGCCGAGATCCTCCGCCGGTTGGAAGCCATCGCCAAGAGGAATCAATTGGTCATCGTCAATTTCGGCCATGCCGGCGATGGGAACATCCACGTGAACGTAATGATCGATAAACGCCGGCCCGGCGAGGAGGAACGAGCTCATGCCGCTGTGCAACAAATCTTCGAAGCAGCCTTGGATTTGGGCGGAACCCTTTCCGGGGAGCACGGCATCGGCGTTACCAAAGCCCCCTACATCGCTATGGAACTGGGCGATATGGGCGTAGAAGTTATGAAGCGGATTAAGAAGGCTTTTGACCCCAATAACATTCTGAATCCAGGAAAAATATTTCCAGACCATAAAGCGCGAGGCGCGAGAGAGTAAGGCCTAAGCCATCATGGGTAAGAACCCAAAAGATTCCATCTCTAAAACTTGCCACGCAACTCTCGGCACTTAACACGTTTCGGATTATGAAAACATTATCAGAAGTTGCTGAGGAAGCCAGGCAGTGCGTCAAGTGCGGCACCTGCATGGCCCAGTGCCCAGTCTATGTAGAAACTCTGGAAGAACCCCTCGTAGCCCGCGGGAAGTTGGGTTTGATCGAGGCTGTGGGTGCAGGAGACAGCGAGTTCAACAAGCGGGTTGGCAAAATACTTTCCCAGTGCCTGCTCTGCGGTACCTGTGCCGAAAATTGCCCGAACGGAATCCCGGCCGATGAAATCATCCGCGAAGCCCGCTCTCTGCTGGTCAAAGAAAAAGGCCTCTCTTTCTCCAAGAAAGCGATTTTTACCCATCTTCTGAACAGCCACCATCTCATGCCCTTACTCCTGAAAGGTGGGGCATCTCTTCAAAATCTTTTTTTGAAACAGATTCCGGAAGAGAGTGGCTTGCATCTGCGTTTCCCCGTTCCCATGTTGGATCAGCGCCGGGTCATCCCACCGCTGGCGCATGACTTCTTCTTGGATTTGCACTCCGGGTGGGTGCACGCGGAAAAAGAGACCCTGCGGGTTGGCCTCTTCGTGGGATGCGTAAGTAATTATCTTTTCCCTTCCATCAGTAGATCCGCATTAGATCTTTTCCTCCGCCACGGAGTTTCGGTCTTTATTCCCGAGAACCAGCGCTGCTGCGGCCTTCCGGCTTACGGTTCCGGAGATGAGGAAACTCCACGCTCTTTGGCCCGGAAAAATATCGAAGCTTTTGACGAAGATGGGTTGGAAAAAATCATTGCCCCGTGTGCCTCGTGTGCTTCCATGCTCAGGTTGGATTATCCATTGCTCTTCGACGAATCCGACCCGTTCCGAATGGTAGCGGTGAGTTTTTCTTCCAAGGTAATCGATGCCTCTCAGTTTTTAGGGGGATTGTTGGGGCCCGCCTCAGGGGAAAACGGGCAACACCAGAAAGCGTTGCGAGTTACGTATCATGATCCCTGCCATCTTCGCCGCAAACTGGGGATTTTTAAAGAACCCCGCAATCTTTTGAAAGCCTTACCCGGCCTGGAATACGTTGAGATGTCCGAGGCCAACCGCTGCTGCGGCCAGGGGGGCAGTTTTAACCTCGCCAACTATGACCTTTCCCTCAAAATCCTGGGGCGGAAGGTGCAGTCCGTTGAAGAAAGCGGAGCGGATATCGTCACCACCGCCTGCAGTGGATGCTTGCTCCAGCTCATGGACGGATTGCACCAGCAAGGTTTGAAGAAAGAAGTGCGCCACCTCGTGGAGATGATCTAGCAAGCCACGCTTCTTTAAAAAAATAGGTGACCCCACTGATGTCTCTGCTCGATCGGATACTCGAATTGACTCTTTGACAGGAACTTGCTTTTCGGCAATTTGCGTATGATGGAAGTGAGTTTTTGTTTCAATGCAACTCGGATACAAGATTTTGAATTGAAAGAGGCCTTGAATTAAATTTCATATCTCCAAATTTATCAATACTGACCTAATTGCATCGATATCATCCCGTTCTGCCGCAACTTGATCACAAATTTTATTAAGGAATAACTCCAATCTTTCAGGGCCTGATGGAAATTCTCCGATGGCATCTTTAATTGCTCGCTGCGATTTTCCATAGTATTCCTTGCCAAACCAGCCTACCAGATAAATCCCAAATCTCGCCTCGGGGTCAAGGAGATATTTGTCGGCCAATTGTTCCTTTATTGCCGTAATAAGTTCATCATGGCACTGGCGTTTCATTTCGATATAAACCTTAATAACCTCTCCTTTTGGATTTTTACAAACAATCGCTATATCAGGTCGATTCCCGCCCGTTATTTTAATATCTCTGAAACCGAATATTTTTTTAGTTAGAGGATGATTCTTAATTTTATCAAAAATAATTATCTGAAAAGTCTCCTCTTTCCGCGGTTTTTGCCGATTCTTTTTGGGAATGTCATCGCGCCAAAAAACTGCCCTTAGGTTAACATCACCGCTTTGAATGTCCGCCTTAATCTCATTAACTATCTCAAGGGCTAAATCAAATAACTCTTTATGATTGCGTACAGGCCTTTTATCTCTTTCAATGAATTCCCATAACTCTTTAGGAGATAATGGAACCCAAACGTCTCTGGGGTTTGCTTTTCTACAACGCTCAAGGATATGAAGGAGGAGGTTACGATGTCTTGTCATGTCGGGTCGATTCAAAAGTGAAATGATGCCTCGAATGACTTTAATACTACCGCTTTCCGCTATTTTATTTAGACAATCGTTCAGAAGAAATCGTGTCTGCATGGGGCCGGTAACTGTACCCTCATGGGGAAGTTCGGGTAACTTTAAAGCTAAGAAGTCTGGCAGCATGGATAAAAGTACTTCTTCTTTTGCCCAGGCAGGCCAAATATCGTTATGAAAATCAGGATGAATTTCTTCTATCGCCAGAATCCACCTCATAAAAGCATTTGCTCTATTCTCACTAACGGCGAGATAGTTCTTTTCAATCCAATCCCAAATATCTTTGGCGCGGTACCGCCAGGCGGCCGCTAAGAAGATAAGGCCATCCTTCTCTTTCGCTATATTAATTCTTCCGATGCCTTGTACTTGAAGAAAATCCAATATAGACTCACTCCGGTTCTCGGATAGAGCACTTTTTATAAGCGGTTTTGCAACTTCGATTCGAATATCCGGGTGACTCTTCAAATATTCAATTCCGACATTTCGGCAGGGCTCAAAGTCTCTGTTGTAAAATAAAAGGTTTGCCAAATGCGGATATTCAATTGTTGAATCCTTCTCAAGTTCCAAAATCTCGAGCCATAACTCTCTTGAAGAGCTTTCTTCCTTCTTTACCAAATCTGGATACCAATGAGGAAAGGCATTCAGCTCCGATAGCCCTGCTTGCAGCGCAGTTTGCTTTAGGGATGTTGATAAAGTTGACCAATCAACTTTATTATCCCCATACCATGAGTCTATCGCTTGCAGCACCAGAATTACTGACCAGGGCATCGAATTTGTTAGATAATATTCGGATATTTTCGGCAATTTTGCATTGTGCCAATAGATAATAAGCCCTTCTAAAAATGCCTCGCTGACCTTCTGGCCAAAGACCTTTTCAACTGGATCGACATGGCTCTTTGTTAGGGCAAAAGTACCTCCAGTCTTTTTAGAACTGTAATTTGACAACCCAACAAGCCAATTTTCATCGCCAGACCGGATTTTTTCAATATTGTTAAAGGCATCCTGCACTATTTTCTCATGTTTTTCTTTTTCCTCTTTCTTTCGCTGAGCACTTTCTCTTTCCCATTTGGCATGTTCACTATCCAAAGAGCACTGTCGATCTCTATTCCAAAGCTCATTAATGATTTGGTTCTTATTTGAATAATCAGCTATCCACTCAATGACGCCATCTACGTAATCCCCTGCTTTCCATGCCATTAGCAGAGAATCCCAAGCCGCAGGAATAAGCTCTGGATATTCCTGGGCCCAATTTTTCAACACTCCTTTCCAAAAAATTACATCCTCTTTTTTGGGAGAAAGGGTTTGAATGGCACTCCAGAAAAAGCGCTTTGGATCTCCTCCTGCGCCGTAGTATTTTAAAATATGCTGCTTACATAATTCCTGCCTCAACTGGTGCGCATTTTCAAGGTGAAGCTTTAATGATCCTGCTTTTTCGTGTTCAAAAAGGAGGCCATACTTTATGGCCCTATCAAAAGTGTCCAGCCATGCTTCTATTTTTGGAATGGATTCGAGATCCCCATCCCATTCCTCTAATTGCATGGAAAGAAAGTCGCCGAGAAGGTCGGAAGGGAAAAAGTGCTTATCATCTCTTTCCGCACTATCCTTAGACATTTTCCTATCCCTAATCCGTTTAGATAATTCCTGTGTAAAAGCGGATAGAACCTGCTCTCTTTGATTTTTGGTAAGTCTTGTGGGCAAATCCTTCAAAAAAATACGGTATCTTCCAATTAGAAAGTAATCCGTTTGCGGGCGAAGATGTTTGATGAGCGTATCCAGATCAATATGTTCAGGCCACAGGGCTTCTAAAGCCTGAACTAAAAGCTGATTGTCTTGCTGATCGGTCGGCGGCAAATCCAGCCATGCCTTTAAATCTTCTTTTCGCTTGGGATCAAGCTCAACCAGAGTTCTTCCCGCCTCGCTAAGAAATAGCTGGTTTTCCTCAAAATCTGCTATTCTGGCGGAAATTACAGGTATTAAGCTGGTCAGATTCCCTTGCCGTGCAATCTCAATGGCAAGAATACGCAAGTCACGTCCGTATCGATCACGATTTTCGATGACTTTCTTGAGCTCTGGAATGAGGGTTTCACATGCCAAAATCCCCATATGCGGAAGCCATTCCCGGTCATCAAACCATTCTCGGTCTGCGTATTCCTTCACTAACCATTCCCATATGACGATTTTATCCTCTTCCGTGAGGCCCCCTATATAGTCGTGTATTAGCAAGCCCGGGTTTATTTGCAGCACTTCCCTGCGAAAAATGCTATTTAGAGCCGATAGCCATACGAGCGTTCGGCGTAACATCGGGACCGGGTAAACGCTAAATTGTGAGGAAAAAAAGAGACTAACTGCTTTTCTCGGCTGGATAACATTTTCATTTATGAGCTGGTTTAATGTCTTGGCTGCAAGGTATTCAGCTAATTCCGGCTCATTAAATCTAAACCGGCTGTGATTATAAACCTGGAATAGATCCGTCTTGAACGTCTCAACTTCTTCAATCATTCCATGGCCGCTTAATTCACCGGGTACTTCATTGGCCGAATCAGCGTGTTTGGGAGCAATGATCTCTCTCCCAGTCAATATACAGGTCAGCGCATAATGCTCGGCAATGGAGCGTTTTGCTGCGGGGCCAACTTGGGGAATTCCTGCTCTTTCGTAAATCTCATTATGCTCTTGGAGCCGCTTTTCAATTATTCGTTCATATAGTTCTTGTACCCCAACTGGAAATTTTTCTGGAGAACGAGCATAATCTTCAAGTAAAAATCCAAGCGTCTGAGGGCGCGCTACAAGGGTTAATAGCTCATGTGGCAAAGCTGAAAGAAAATGTTCTGGTTCAATGCCCTTGAATCGACAAAATTCCTGAATCTCATCTCTCGTTAAGTCAAGCAATTCTAAAACAACGCAGCTTTTGTTCTCATCGTGAGGTTGAACCGATCTTCCGTTCTCAGGAAGAAGCGGGAACAATTCAAACCATCTATTTTGATCGGCACGAGACCAATCTGCATGGCGGCAGGAAATATGTATTCTTAATCTGCTCCGGACATTAGTTCCTAACCTCTTTACCCATTTCATCAGATAATTAATTGCATTTTTGGCTTCTATTTTCGCCTCATCCAATGCATCAATGAACAGTTCCCCCTTTTCATTCGATTTAAGCCAGGTCTTCCATTTCTGGGGGTCTATTATGGCCTCATCGAGATTGTTGGAATCAGAAATGTCCCGCAATGGGAGAAGAAAGCCATGTTGAACCTGTGCGCACTGGTATTCAAATTCAACTGTTTTCCCTTGCCTCGGAGGTCCAAGGAGAACTATTGACCTATAGTTTGAGTAAAAGTCCCAAACTCGGGGTATTTCTGCTGATAACCCCCCATGTTTAGTTAGGGGTTCCCATTCTCCTGGCGGAGATATCAGGCCATCATGATCGCGAAAAATCTTATCAGACTTACCTGATTCACAAAAAAATCTTAGGAGATGGAACATAAAAATAATCGACACGCTGGATGTTTTTTAAAAGGTGGATTCTTGAGATTTCGGCTTTCAGCCTTCGCTATGTTATCCCTCTTACTCTATTTCATCGGCCAGCTTTTGTAAGTTGCTCTTGAGCCCGGGCAGATCTCGCTGGATGACTCGCCAGACTTCTTCCAGATCAACGCCAAAGTAATCATGGACCAGTACATTTCTCATGGCAATAACCTGGGGCCAAGGTATTGAAGGATGCTGTTCATGGAAACCACGCCCAAGTTTTGACGCCGCTTCCCCCACAATCTGCAGGTGGTGTACCACCCACGTTTGGATCAGCTCGTCCTTTTCGAATTCGCCACGCCCTTTAGCGGCGTAACGCTCGATTCTTTCAATGGCTTCCAACATGTCCAGGATCCGCTCCCTTGGATCTCTCATAGCGGCACCGCTTCCCGGAGCACACGTTCCCGGATCCGAGCTTTAATCCCCCGGTCGCTGATCACATCCACCTTCCGCCCTAAGACTTCCTGTAATTCAAGCCAGAGGGCCGCATGATCCAGCAGGCTCCGGCCAGACTCCATTTCTACAAGGAAATCTATGTCACTCTTTTCGTCTGCCTCTTTCCGGGCAACCGAGCCGAAGACTCGGACGTTTCGGGCTCCATGTTTGGCGGCGATGCGGAGGATCTCCTCTCGTTTCTCCTTTAATAATTCATTGATCTCCATATTTTTACTCCTTTATAAGAGATGATACTTGCTAACCTCGATAAATCAATAGATTACAAACTCAATTCAGAAATTCGGTATGTTACCTTTATATTTTTTAAGCTATATCTTTGGCATTGAAGCAATTGCTGTGAGTTATACATCTTCGTTTATCTTCAACCTTCGTTGTCGGGCCATCCTTGCGCAGAAGGCGTCAATTTGAGCTTTAGCCAATTTTGATGGCATTACCTGTCCGTTTTCCCACCGATTTACGCTGGTAAAGCTAACTCCAAGTTCACGCGCAAGATCTTCTTGGCTAATACCGAGCTGGCTACGAACATCCTTTAATAGCACAGGATAATCTTTTCCTTGAAAACCCATGATCCGTTCCCTTCCACTCTTAATAATCCTTCACATATAATAGCACATGCTATAGCACTTAGAAATTAATTATCTGTCAAGGATCATGATATATTACCTCTTTATGGATCAAATAAGACGACGATTAACGGTTTAGTATGACTTACCAGCCAGGTCCATTCATAACACTCAGTATCGCAAAAAAATGGGGTCAGACTTCGTTATTTCTTTATTTTTATTTTGCGCCCCTCGACCAGATTCTTTTCCAAACCCATGAGTTTCTCTCTGAACCCATCCTCCTCCCTCATGCGCTTTTCCACCTTCGCCATGCCCTGGCACAACGAAACAGGATCACGCCGAAAATAATCGGCAATACTACTCAAAGGGTAGCCCGCAAGCTTTCTGCCCAGGTATCCCACAATACTGCGTCCCGAAGCTCCTATCCGATTCCGGCTCATGCCCCTTATCACGCTAACAGGTATTCCAAAACCCATCTCAACCCCGTCCACCATATCTCCAAGGGAAATCTCATAGATATGCTCAACCTTTTCTCTCGCTCCCCGCTGAATC
>JAHJQK010000165.1 GCA_018819135.1 Pseudomonadota bacterium
AAGGCCATCCAGATTCAACCGCCCTTCTTCAGGCTATGGGAAAGGAAAAGAATAAGGAATATCCTTTTACGTAGAAAATGCTCCATCACCCCGCCTTATCCCCCAGAGTGCGGGAGAGGGGAAGGGTGAAGGAGAGGGTAGGGATTAGATTTTTAGGAATGAACAATCTTGCTGAAAGGGGGGAATGGCCATGAAAATTGCCAAACGAAGGGCGATGAAAAACATTTTATTGGCATGCATCATCCTTCTGGTAGTCATTGGATGGATAGACTCCCAAGCTGTGGCCCAGACCGAAAAGATCCCCCGCGGGGGAACGCTTAAGATGATCCATACAGAGCCTATCCACCTAAATTCAGCTCTTGGCGGTGGGAGTTCGGTCGTAATTCCTGCCTGTCAAATTTTTGCCGGCTTACTCTAATTCGACGAAAATCATGGGCCCAGACCCTACCTGGCGAAAAAATGGTCAATTTCCCCCGATGGACGTACCTATACCTTTCACTTGGAGAAAGAAGCCACCTTCCATGACGGCAAACCCATTACCTCTGCCGATGTTGTGTTCTCCCTGGAACTTGTTAAAAAAAACCATCCTATGGGCGAACTAATGTTTGGAGTAGTTGAAAAAGTTGAAACTCCTGACCCATATACAGCCATCTTCAGGCTGCAACATCCCTTTCCTGCTTGCTTTGCGGCCATTCATCCCTATTTTCTCCCCATTCAGGGAAGGCCTTATCTGGATCGCATCATTATCGAATTCGTTCCCGATGCGGCCTCTCGCATTATAGCCCTGGAAACAGGAGCCACCGCTCTTGTTCCACCTGGCAGCATTCCCCCTGCTGATATTCATCGACTCGAGAAGATGCCGCATTTAGCCATGACCGCAATAGGGTATGAGGCTGTGGGTATCCGGGGTATTGTCCAGATAAACAATAGAAAGCCCCCGGGCTACAGCAATCCGGATGTAGATAGACTCTGTGCCGAGGCTCGGGTTGAACTGAACTTTGAAAAGAGGAAAAAGCTTTATCATCGGGTGCAGGAAATTCTCATGGAGGAGCTTCCTGTTATATGGCTAATAGATATCGAGATTCCTACCCTTTATAATAAAGATTTCGACGGGGTGCCCACGGATGTATGGGGAGTGTTGAACCCTCTCGATACCGTTTACTGGCGCAAAGGAAAAATGTGACATTAAAAGGGGTCAGGGTTCGAGGGGATAAGGGAAAAACAGTGGAAGTTTTTAGTGTCAGTGTCAGGAGAAAAATGGAAATCTTGAATACTTGAATTTCTGCTAAGCGCTGGGCAATTTTTCGCCTTGCGCTCTCGCGCCTTGCGACTAACGGTTTTCCGTTATGCGCTTTGCTATGATAATTCCATGAAGAGGTTCGTTTGAGCCCAGATTCCCTCGTATGGTACATCCTCCGCCGAATCCTGCAGGCAGTTCCGGTGTCATCGGAATCGTGCTTTTGAATTTTACCCTCCTCCACCTCGCCCCGGGGGACCCGGCCATGGTTTATATCGGAGAAGCCGGGGGCGCCTCCGAGGAAACTCTCAAAGAGATTCGCAGGGAGTTTGGCCTGGACAAAAGCCTTGCGGAGTAGCTTTTTATCTACGGCAAAAAACTTCTCACCGGAGACTTCGGCTTCTCTTATTTTCAGGGGAAACCGGTCTTAGAGTTAATTCTGGAAAAGATCTGGGCCACCGCGCTTTTGGTCCTTACGGCCATGTTTATCGCCGTCATCGTTGGCGTCTTCACGGGGGTGATCGTGGCCCAGCGACCCTAATGTCATGAGCTGGGGCTATATGATCGGATCTTCGCGGATCTATCTGCGGCAAGCCTGGTGGACCGTAACCTTTCCGGGGTTGGCAATTTTTATAACCGTTTTGAGTCTTAGTTTGATAGGTGATTGGCTCAATGATTTTCTGAACCCCAAAATCAAGGGCAGGCGGTAAGGCTGACCCGTCTGCCGTAGAGGGAAAAAATTCTGCAATCCTTATTTGACAAAATCAAAAAGGTAAGGTATTTTTTATACTCTTTTACCCTTGGGCTCAAAGGTTGAGCGAGCGGAATCGTTATGGCTGGCGAGAATCAATTCCTACTGAAGATTCGCAATCTGCATACCTACTTCTTTACCGATGATGGCATTGCCAAAGCCGTTGACGGAGTGGATTTAGAGCTGGAAGAAGGGGGGACCCTGGGGGTGGTAGGGGAATCGGGTTGCGGCAAAAGCGTCACCGCCCTATCCGTTATGCGTCTGATCCCCGACCCCCCTGGAAAAATCGTTAACGGGGAAATCTTCTTCAGCGGAGCCAACTTGCTTACCTTTTCGGAGGCGGCAATGCGGAAGATTCGCGGACGTTCCATCTCCATGATCTTCCAGGAGCCCATGACCTCTCTGAATCCGGTTTTTCAAATCGGGGATCAGATCTCCGAAGTGCTGCAGCTGCATGAAGGACTGCCCCGGAGGGAAGCCTGGAACCGTTCGATCGAAATGCTCAAGATGGTCGGCATTCCTTCTCCCGAGCGCCGGGTAGCGGAATATCCCCACCAGTTGAGCGGGGGTATGCGCCAGCGGGCGATGATCGCCATGGCGCTGGCCTGCAGCCCCAAGTTGATGATCGCCGATGAGCCCACGACAGCGTTGGATGTGACCATTCAGGCCCAGATTTTGGAACTCATCAATCGCCTGCAGCAAGAGAAAGGAATGTCCGTCATTCTGATCACCCACAATCTGGGAGTCATTGCCGAAACCGCCAGGAAGGTTGCCGTGATGTACGCCGGACGGATCGTTGAATACACCGAAGTTCGACCCCTGTTTGCCAGCCCGAAACATCCTTACACCCAGGGTTTGCTGCAATCGATCCCTCGGCTGGATGAACACCACGGCCGGAAACAGAAACTGGAAGCGATCCCGGGTTTAGTCCCTTCACTCCTAGATCTTCCCCCAGGGTGCAAGTTCTCCAATCGCTGCAAATACGTCTTCGATCGGTGTGGAGAAGAACCCCAGCTGGTCGAAGCCGATAGGGGGCATTTCGTGCGTTGCTGGTTGCATGAACGAAAATTCAATTAGGACACAGATTTTCACAGATAAAAAAACTATTATCGTTTAAATTCCTTAGACTCTTTTGCACATTTTTTAAAAAAATCTGTGTTCATCTGTGTCCCAAAATATGTGATGAGTGGATTCTTTTCCAATGAGTGAAAACGGCAACCTCGTTGAAGTTAAAAATCTAAAAAAATTCTTTCCGGTACACACCCATTTTTTCTCCCGGGAGAAGATATTTGTCCAAGCCGTGGTCGGAGTAAACCTGACGATCCGCCGGGGAGAAACCCTGGGTTTAGTTGGCGAATCCGGCTGCGGGAAATCAACCCTGGGCCGGTTGATCCTGCGGCTGGAAGAGCCTACTGAGGGGCAGATTTTTTTCGAGGGAGATGACATCCTCCGTTACAACTCCGAGCGCCTGCGCCACCTCAGGCGGCAGATGCAGATCATCTTCCAGGACCCTTATTCTTCTTTGAACCCGCGCAAGACCGTTGGCTCCATCATCGGGGAACCCTTAATCATTCATAAAATCGGCCACAAAAAAGACCAGGAAGAACGGGTCCTCAAGCTGATGGAAGTCGTCGGCCTGAGACCGGAACACATCAACCGCTATCCCCACGAGTTCAGCGGCGGGCAACGGCAGCGCATCGGCATTGCCCGGGCCTTGGCCTTAAAACCCAAGTTGATCATTGCCGACGAGCCCGTCTCGGCTCTGGATGTTTCCATCCAAGCCCAGGTGCTGAACCTCCTGGAGGATCTGCAAAATGAATTCCATTTAACCTACCTTTTCATCGCCCACGACCTCTCCGTAGTCGAACACATTAGTGATCGGGTGGCCGTGATGCACCTGGGGCGGATTGCCGAGCTGGCCAGGAGCGAAGATCTTTACCGCCAACCCAAGCATCCATATACCCAAGCCTTACTTTCGGCCAATCCCTTACCCGACCCAGCTCTTGAACGCAAGAGGATCATTCTGCAGGGGGAAGTCCCCAGCCCCATTCATCCCCCTGCGGGGTGCAACTTCCACACGCGCTGCCCCCATCGGTTTGAGCCTTGTGACCGGGCAGTCCCCCAGCTCAAAGAGATCGAACCCAACCACTGGGTAGCCTGCTACCTTTATGGCCCGAACGAATAAAAAAGACCTTTCACCACAGAGAGCGCAGAGGACGCCGAGAAAAAAATCTAAAAAATTATACAACCAAAGATGAAAACCCAATCTTTTCTGGTTTTTGATTTTTGCATTGATTACCTCTGCGGTCTCGGCGATCTCTGCGGTAAATAATTAAAAAATTCATAGGAGGAATGATGCCCGAGCGAATCGATATCAACTGTGATATGGGAGAAAGTTTCGGCGCTTATACCTTAGGCCGAGATGCTGAAGTCATGGCGTACATCTCCTCGGCCAACATTGCCTGCGGCTGGCATGCTGGAGATCCGATGGTTATGGAGCAGACGGTTCGCCTGGCCAAAGAGAAAGGAGTAGCGGTGGGGGCCCATCCAGGTTACCCGGACCTAATGGGGTTCGGACGGAGACGCATGGATCTTGCCCTGGCCGAGATCGAAAATTATCTCTTATACCAGATGGGGGCCTTCTATGCCTTCGCTCGAGCCCATGGTCTGCCGCTGCAGCATGTCAAGGCTCATGGAGCCCTGGGGAACTTGGCCTTTGTGGACCTGGAAGTTTCTAAAATCATTGCTCGGGCGGCAGCACGCTTCAGCAAGGAGATCATTTTTGTGGCGCTGGCCGGGACGGTGATGGTCCAAGCGGCCAAAGAGGTAGGAGTACGGTTCGTGGAAGAGGCGTATGCGGACCGGGTGTATAATCCCGACGGAACGTTGCAGTCGCGTAAAATCGCCGGGTCCGTTATCCATGATCCGGAAAAAGCGGCTCGTCAGGCTCTGACGCTTGTTCAAGAAGGTTACGTGATCGCCCACGATGGCACCAAAGTGAAGGTAAAACCGGAGACCCTTTGCGTTCATGGGGATACTCCCAGTGCCATTGGCATTCTGCAAAAAATAAGAGAAGAACTCCAGAAAGCCTCGATCGCCGTCAAACCCATGGGGCAGTAAAGAGGATGTCAGAAAAACCCAGGATTCTACCCGCCGGAGACCAGGCCATCCTCGTTGAATTCGGAGGGGAAATCAACCCAACCATCAACCGTTTAGTCCAAGCGTTCACTAACAGGGCCAATCAAAACAGAATTCCTGGGATGCTGTTTGGGCTGAAAACGAATCGCCTTTTTAAACAGGAGGATTTATGAAACGGTATTATGCTCTCTCGGCCATTGGCAAGGATAGGCCGGGTATCGTGGCTGATGTGGCCGGACTGATTTACGAATGCGGCGGAAACCTGGAAGATTCCCGGATGACCCTACTCGGGGAACAATTCGCTCTCCTTATTCTAATATCGGGAACTGGCGAGGAATTTCAATTTCGACTTTCCACCGGATGCAAACGGCTGGAGTGGGAAAAACGTCTTTCCATTTTCCTTACACCTGTAGAGGAAACGGAGGGGATGCCCCAATTGAAGGGGATCACGGAGATCTATGAACTTTCCACCACGGGCTTGGACCGTATGGGTATCGTTTACCATGTTTCCCGGCTTCTTGCTGAACAGGGCATCAACATCATGGATATGCAGACCAAAACCACTCCTTCGCCCGAGAGCGGTACACCCATCTTCACCATGAATGTTATCCTGCGGGTTCCGGTGGAGATTTCGCCCGCCGACCTTTTAGAAAAACTCAACCGCGTAGGAGAAAAGCTGGCCATCGATATTTCTTTGAGGAAGGTGGGCTAAAATCAAAACTACAATTCGAACCAATACCCTAGGTTATTCTTTCTTGAAAATTTCAATGGCTTTCCAATCTGCAGGGTCTCCTCAGGTTTTTTATTGATCCGAGCCGTAACTTTAATCCCTTCTTCCAACTCTACAATAGCAATATCAAAAGGAACTTGATTCTTAAAGGACTCCGGAGCAACCCAGATGGTCGTAAACGTAAAAATGCTTCCAGAACCTGATGCTAAATGTTCTTTCAAACTCTCAGATCCACATTTCGGGCAAAGAATCTTAGGCGGAACATGAAGAGTTCCACATCCCTGGCAACGCAAAAGCTTCAACCCCTCTTCGCTCGGCCCATTCATCTTACCCCCTCCGCTTCAGGATATGCACGGTGCACACTTGTCCCGTAGCTCCCAGGTTGTGCGCCAGACCAATCTCAGCATCTTTAACCTGGTTTTCGTGCTCTCCCCGCAGTTGCTTGACAATCTCGAAAACTTGCCCCAACCCCGTGGCCCCCACGGGATGCCCCTTAGAGATCAAACCACCGCTGGGATTGATGGGAATCTTTCCCCCTACCTGGGTCAACCCATCCTCGACTGCAAAGCCCCCTTTTCCTTTCTCAAAAAACCCTAAATCCTCACTGTCCACAATCTCGGCGATAGTGAAGCAATCGTGGAGTTCAGCCACATTTATGTCCTGAGGAGATAAACGGGCTATCTCATAGGCCTTCTGGGCTGCCGTGACGGTGGCCAGAAGGGTTGTGGGGTCTTCCATATCATAAGTAGTGCTGAAGCCAGTGGTATGCGCGGAAGCTAAGATATCAATGGGTTTCCGCGAGAATTGATGAGCAATTTCCGACGGGCATAGAACCGCGGCCGCAGCCCCATCAGCGATGGGACAACAATCATACAGTTTAAGGGGATCGGCAATCATCCGAGAGGCCATCACCTCTTCAACAGTGGCAATGTTGCGAAAGCGAGCTCTGGGGTTCACCGTGCTGTTGTTGTGGTTTTTCACGGAAACTAAAGCCAATTGGCCAATCTCGGTCCCATATTGATGCATATGCCGCCTAGCGATCAAAGCAAAGAAACCGGGGAAAGTCAAACCCGTCTGGCCTTCTGTCTCCTGGTCGAATGCCGAGGCTAAACCCTCCGTGATTTTTTCCGTCGTGGCGGAGGTCATTTTCTCAACCCCGGCAACGAGGACGAAGTCCGCTAACCCTGCGGCAACGAGGAGGTACCCTTGCCGGAGGGCTATCCCGCTGGAACAACAAGCCCCTTCCACTTTTGTGCAGGGCACATGCTTGGGTAAACCCAGGCTGTTCGCCACAAGAGGGGCAATGGTTTCCTGGCCAAGCAGGATCCCCGAGATGAAATTTCCTAAATAAAAGGTTTCTATTGCTTTCTTCTCAATCCCGGAATCTTTTATTGCCTCATTACAGGCAACCGTGGCGATCTCCTTCAAAGATTTCCCCTCTAAAATTCCAAAAGGGGTTGTACCAATTCCAATGATGGAAACTCCTCTCATAAAGAATCCTTTCTTTATCTCACTCTTCTGGCTTCACCCACCCAGTATTTCTCCCGTAGCTCCCTCTTAAGAGCTTTGCCGTAAGGGTTCTTGGGAATGGCGTCGATGAATTCTACAGATTTGGGCTTTTTATAACTTGCTAAATGCTCCTTACAAAAGTTGATTATTTCTTCTTCCGTAGCTTTTTGCCCTTCCTTCAGCGACACAATGGCCCTAACAGCTTCTCCCCATTTTTCATCGGGAACACCAATAACTGCCACTTCCAGAACGGCCGAGTGCCTGAGAATGACATCCTCTATTTCCCTGGAATAGATATTCTCTCCGCCACTGATAATCATATCTTTGGCGCGGTCAAGAATGTAGACATACCCTTTCTCATCCATGACCCCCAAATCTCCAGTATGCAGCCAGCCACCCCGCAAAGTTTCCGCCGTAGCTTCCGGGTTTCTCCAATACCCCTTCATAACTACCTCTCCCCGCACCACAATTTCTCCCATCTGTCCCGGTGGAAGATCGTTATCCCGCTCATCAACGACCTTTACTTCGACGTCTGTCCGCGGAATCCCAGCCGAGGTCAAACGCTTCATCTGCTCGTCCGACCCTTCCATTAAAGCCACTATCCAAGCGTTCGGAATCCAACGTTGAGTCCAGTTGGTTAAAGACAGGCCAAAATTTTGAAAAAATTCTAATACTTCGCTCTCGGCTCCTTCTCTCTTCTTTCCTAACATCCTCCATGGAATTCCCTCCCTTCTTCCATCTCTTAATCCTTAATTCCTGCCAGATACTTTACTATTTCCTTCTTTGATTCAAGGTCGTATGTTGACCTTATCCCTATTTTCTCCATCACCGGAGACCCGCCACCGTGAATTCCAGCGTACTGAGCCCAACCACAGCTGGCTGAACATGTAAAATCTGAAATAAAACGATAGAGTCGATGCAGTTTCTCAGAAGAGACCTCTGGATTTCGGCGGATATATTTTTCCAAATAATGGCTGGTCGCTGGATTAATCCAATCTTCCTCAGGAGGAAGGGTGGATGGAAGCCCACCAGCAATTGATGCCAAAATTTCATACTCATGGTAGACATTAATACCCGCCAAGTATCTCCCAGTATTTGAATAAAGAAATTTAGGCCTAAAGATTCCAGAAGAGGTTTGTTCCGCTCTTGCCGCGGCCGCAATCCCTGAAGCATAAACCAACTCCCCAATGATCATTAATTCTGTCAACTCATCCTGGATATGAGGCGCGTTACCCACACCATTGTATTCAGCCACGAGGGCTGTTGCACCCATTATGATATCAGTAAGAGCTGGTTTGCAGCCGCAATAAGAATGGCGATGAAAGCCGGCAAATGTGAGGGCCATGGAACCAGCAAACTCCCATTCTCCGCACATGAATACCCTTTCCCACGGAACAAATAGGTCATCAAAAATCAAAAAGGATTCAGCCACTCCGTAATCATTATAGGGAGCTTGGAGATTTATGCGTGGACGGGGGCTGGTAATTCGGGAGATCAACTTAATGCCATCCGTATCTGCTGGGATGGCAAACGACACGGCCCAATCGCTTTCCTTTTCCGTAAGGGCACGCGTAGGAATGACAAGATGTTCATCCACATAGGGCCCCATGGTAATATGATTCTTTGCTCCCCTAACAACGATCCCTTTCTTATCTTTCTTAACAATATGGAGGTAAAGATCAGGGTCTTTTTGTTGATGCGGTCTGGCTTTGCGGTCTCCTTTAGAGTCTGTTTGGGAAGTACTCCCTACAAGATCATTGGCTTGGTAGTATTTTAGAAATTCAAGAAAATGATCATGATATTGTGTCCCTTTGGCACCGTCAATCTCTTTGGTGACGACCCCCATGGCATTGAGGGTATCTGTCGCCATACACCGCTGGATACACCCCCCTACTTTGTGGCATAGACTTCGTTTCATCTCCTGTTGTTTATAGAGATCCTCAATGCTAAGGTTTAGAGAAGTAAACCGGTTTATGGGCTCACCCGTGAGATGAGATTGGGTTACCATGAGATCCTTATATGCGGGATCTTGAGCCAAATCAAATGTAAGCCTAAGTACATTGATTGGCTTCTCAAGCATCGGATCATCTCTCCTAATCTGCTTCCCATAGGCGTACAAATTGGGTTTCATCTTTTTCAACCGTTCCACATATTCATCCGACGTCTTTAATGCCATCTTATTTCTCCTCCATTTATCTCAGATTACCATCTTATTTTTTGCTAATGTGAAATGGCTATCCGACAATGTGCCCACCATCGACCACTACCACCGATCCCGTCATGAAACTGGAGGCGTCGGAGGCCAAAAGCAGCGTGGCTCCCCGAATCTCCTTCACCTCTGCCAGGCGACGCATGGGGATCTTGCTGATGACCTTCTGACCGGCTGGTGTCTGGAAAAAATCCCGGTTCAGATCTGTCAAAAAATATCCGGGACAGAGGGCGTTGACCTGAATGTTGTACCGGGCCCACTCCAGGGCCAGTGTCTTGGTGAACAGGATCAACCCTGCCTTGGCTACACAGTAGGGGCTACTGTAGATGACCCCGATGATGCCGGCGATGGAAGCAATGTTGATGATCTTTCCATATTTGTTCTCGATCATATGTCGGCCGACAGCCTTGGTGCAGAAGACATGCCCCTTCAGGTTCACATCCATCACCCGGTCCCACTTTTCTTCCGTCATCTCAGCTACCGATACCTCTCCGGCAATCCCGGAGTTGTTGATCAGGATGTCGATGCGACCGAAGGCCTTGACCGCATCGTTTACGGCCTTTTCAATCTCATCCAATTTCGCTATGTCCATGGGACAGACCAGCCCCTCTCGGCCCATTTTTTTTATCTGGGCTGCAGTCTCATTCAGCCCGGCGATATTACGCGCCCCCAAGGCCACGTCGGCCCCGGCTTCGGCCAGGGTCAAGGCCATCTCCCGGCCGAGGCCCCGGCTGGCCCCGGAGACAAAAGCCTTTTTCCCCTGGAGAGAAAAAATATCCATCATAATTGTGGCCCCTGGGTTTGATTCAGCTTGATCTTTCCAGATTTAACGTCCCTTGAAGAGGGGAGCACGTTTTTCCACGAAAGCCGTGGCCCCTTCCAGAAAATCCTCTGTCTTGGCGACCTCATGTAAGAACCGCTGGCAGGTGATCCGAAAATCGTAGAGGTGTCGTCCCAGCACTTGGTTGACCGTTTCTTTAATGATGCGCAAAGAAGCGGGGGAGGATTTCATGATCTTGCGGGCGATCTCCACGGTGGACTCTTGCAATTGATCCTGTGGAACCACCCGATTGATGAGCCCTATCTCTAAGGCTCGCTGGGAGCTGATCGGCTCTGCGGCTAGCAGGAGTTCTTGGGTGGCCTTGATTCCTACCATGGGCGGCCCGAAAACAGCGAAGATAGGAGGCCAGGCTCCGATACGGGCTTCGGGCTGGGCAAACCGGGCGCTTTCCGAGGCCACAGCAATGTCCGTCAGTAGGACCAATTCGCAGCCGCCGCCATAGGCCAGGCCATTGACTGCGGAAAGGAGTGGCTTTTGGAGGCGGAAAATGCTATTTACTAGTCCGTAGATGCAATCCAAGAAAAGGTCCTCAGCGTCCTTTGGGTCTTGCAAGCGGGTGAGCTCGCCGATGTCATCTCCGGCGCAGAAAGCCCTTCCGTTTCCGGTCAGAGCCAGGACCGAAACCTCATCGGCGGCATCCGCCTCCTCCAGTGCCTTTTGCAGTTCCTTCCAAAGGGGCCGATTAAGGGCATTCAATTTTTCGGGCCGATTAAGGGTAATCCAGGCGATCCGGTCTTCAATTCGGTAGAGGAGATATTGGTATTCCATGGAACACCTCCTTCAATGGCCAAAGGGGGATGGCATCACTTCTTTTTGAGCGATTGGTAGACCTTTTCCGCACCTCCGTAGATTCCTCCTCTTAAGAACATCACGACCACGATAAAAATGACCCCCAAGACTAACAGCCAAGCCCCTGCTTTGGACAGGACCGTGAATTTATTCAAAAAATCCGCCAAGAAGATGAATACCCCAGAACCGATCAAGGCCCCAGGGAGGACAAAGGTGCCCCCCAGAAGGGCCATGATCGCAAATTCCCCCGATGTGTGCCAGGTAGCGAGATGCTCCCCCACATATTCTTGATGAAGGGCAAAGAGCGTTCCTCCTAAACCGCAGATCAGGCCCCCAATGATGAAGGCAATCCACTTATAAGTCTCTGGATTATAACCGATGGCTGTGGCGCGAAGCTCACTTTCCCGCATTCCCATGAGGACTTTGCCGAAGGGTGATTCGATCAGCCGCCGGACAAAGAGGAAGAGTAGAAGGAAGAGGATGAGAACAAAGATATAAAAATTGAAGGTTGGTTTTAAGTTAATGGAAAAAATTCCCAGCTCTAAAATCTCTCGTTTGATTCCCCAAATCCCATCTGGTCCCCCGGTGAAGCTCTTCCACTGCCAGATAATGAACCAGATCAACTGGTTGAAGGCCAGGGTAAGTAGGGCAAAGATGAGTCCACCCCGTTTAATACAGAAGTAGCCCATGACGATGGAGATGATGCCGCTCATCGCTACCCCGGCTATAATCGCCAGAAGAATATGCACGTTATGACGGGCCAAGAGGATGCCGGCAGTATAAGCCCCAACGGCAAAAAGGCTGCCCGTTCCGAAGTTGAGCAATCCTGTATATCCAAGCAGCAGGATAAAGGCCAAGGTAGGTATGGCCATGATCAGGATTTCGGCAGCCATCATCCTGGAAGGAAGGACAAAATAAACAGGGACCAGGATAGCAGCCATTAAAAAAACCGGAAAAAGCTCGGTTGAAAAACCTTTCCCCGGCCGTCCCTCTCCTGCCTTCATCGAGCCACCCCCCTTCCGAGCAATCCTTGAGGCCGAAGCATCAAGATGATACCCATGGCGGCGAACATCACAAAGTCCGAAGCTGGGGCCCAGAAAACGCCAGCGATACCCCGGACGACGCCCAAGAGAATGCCTCCCAATAAAACTCCGCGGATGCTACCCATACCGCCAATCACGACCACGATAAAGCAAATGAGTAAGATCTCTGTACCGATGGAATGCTGCAAGCCGCCGATCAGGGGAGCGTGAAGCCCTCCGCCAAGTCCAGCCAGGGCAGAACCCAGAGCAAAAGTCCAGGTGTACACCTTACGAGTGTTGATGCCGAGGGTCCTGGCGGTCTCGGGATCTTCAGCACTGGCCCGAATGATGGCTCCCAAAGCACTGCGTTCTATGAAAAACCATACGCCGAAAATTATGGCCAAGCCGAGGATCATAGTAAATAGGCGATAAACGGGATAGCGAAACAGGCCCAGGTTGATCTCTCCTTCAAAGGAGGAAGGCATCCCTAACGGAAGAGGTACGGTGCCATAAATTAAGGCGACCCCCTGCTGGATCACCAGCAGGAGGCCAAAAGTGATTAGAATTTGATAGACTACGGGCTGGCCATACATCCAGTGCAAGAGAAATCTTTCTATCATCAATCCCACGATGGCCATTAAAGGAAGAGTGATGACCAGACCCAGCCAGAAGTTTCCTGGAATGGGCAGCACCTGGACACAACTCCACACCAAATAGGCCCCTAACATGTAGAGGGAGCCGTGAGCAAAGTTTATGATGCCCAGCATCCCGAAGATGAGGGACAGCCCGGTAGCCAGAAGGGCAATCAGCACCCCAAACTGGATGCCGTTGAAGACCTGAGCTAAAATAGCATCGATATTTACCATTTTATTTTCGCCCCGATTTCATCAAAGGCTAAAGCCCAGTTTCACGTTTAATCCTTCAAGAGGATAGGGGTGACGAGCTCAAGGCCCGCCCCCTATCGATGAACGCCGAGAGATTACAAGGGATCTTTAGTCCGATCGAACTCAAACCCTTTCTCCCCTTGCCTGGGATAATTCTTGCCCCCGCCGATGACTTCTACGTAATCCTCTTCATACTTCTTCTCTGACGGGGCCTTGCCTCTTAGCAATAAGAAGTCGTGTTCGATCTGATGATACCAGCCAGCCAGCCTCTCTTTTCCGCAAGGTCCATCGAATTCACCAATTTTCTCGAGGGCAGGGATGAGCACTTTGGGGTCAGCGCTGCCCGTCTGTTTTATCACCCTCTCCATAAGCTGGCACTCCAGATACTTGGCCGCGGCATAATCGCCCGGAATCATGTTCCAACGCTTCCTGTACTTGGCAACGAAGCTCTTTACCCAATCATTGGGTAAGGCATGGTTCCAGTGGTCGCCCAAGTACATTCCATCGAGGGCATCGGAACCAATGCCGCGGAGCATGTTGAGGGAGCCAGTGATCGAGAAGACCTTCATAACCTTCTTGAGGCCGAATTCATGGGCCTGCCTCAGGCCGATGCCGAAAAGTTTGCCGTATAGTCCGATGATGTAGGCATCGGCTCCGGATCCCTTGGCTTCGGTCATAAATACACTGGCGTCGGTGGCGGTCACCGGAACATATTGGGTCTTGAGGAGCTTAATACCTCTCTCCTTTAAGACGGCTTCCACATTCTCCGCCATGTCGTAGCCCCAGGCATAGTCCAGCTGGATCTGCATGACCTTCTTGACATTGGGGAATTTGTCTAAAAATCCGGAAAGCGACGCCCTGGCAATGGTGTAATTGGGGCTGGCCCATCTGAAGGTGTAGCGGTTACCCTGGGTACCGGTGAGACGAGTATCCCAGCCGTCGGTCCAGAAGATCGGCCTTTTGGTTTTGCCGATGATGTCGGCCATGGCCAGTTGCACAGCACTGCTGTTTCCGGAGGACACGATAAGAGGTTTAAACTCGGCAATGGCTTCCTGGAGCCGCCGCACGCCCACAGCCGGCTTGAGCTCGGTATCCCGGGTGACCAACTTAACCTTATAGGGTCCCATTTTATAATTGTGCTCTTCCAGAAAAAGAACTGTAGCCTTGTAACCCTCATCGCAGGTGGCCGCATAGGGGCCGCTAAAGTCATCCACGATGGCCCAAACAAACTCCTTCTCCGCAGCTTGGGCGGCCGGGTAGAAAACCAATCCCGCAGCTAAAAACAACAGCATTAGGATAAAACTCGGAAGGCCAATTTTCATCATTCCACTTTTCATAAGCCACCTCCTTAAAAAAATTTCCATAAGTTCAGCCAATCCGTTCAACCCTTCTTCTGCTAAGCCTTGATCCTTTCCTTAATCCCCCCTACTCACCTCCTTTCCCCCCCATTAAGAATTGCGATCTTTCGTTAGAGTTTGAAGTATTTCCTGTGCAATTCAACATCTTCCAATATTTCCTGAGAGCTGGCTTCACGAGATACCAGACCGTGGGCCATCACGTAATGGCGGTCCCCCAAATTAGACGCCATGGTCAGGTTGGCTTCCACCAAAAGCATGGTCAGTCCGGATTTTTTCAACTCCCGGATTGTATCCATAATGGCACCTACTAAAAGGGGTGCCAATCCTTCAGAGGGTTCATCGAGGAGGATTAACTCTGCCCCGCTGACTAAAACCCTGGCGATCGCCAGCATCTGCTGTTCGCCCCCGCTCAACTCATTACCCCTATTATTCAGCCTTTCCCTGAGGGGTGGGAAAATATTCAATACCCATTCTATCTTCTCCCCATCCTGGCGAAGGGAAGGCAAGCTAAGGTTTTCCGCCACGCTGAGGCTGCTGAAAATGCGGCGACCCTGGGGAACGTATCCCAGGCCTCGACGAAAAATTTGATGAGTTTCCCTCCCGAGGATATTTTCTCCCTTATACCGGATAGAGCCAGAACGGACCAACATCAAACCCATGATGCTTTTCAGGGTCGTCGTCTTGCCGGCGCCATTTCGGCCCAGGAGGGTAACCAACTCTCCTTTATTCACCTCGAGGCTGACCCCGTGGAGGATATGACTTTTACCATAATAGGCATGGACCTGATCCAATTGCAGCATCATCGTACCCCCAAATAAGCTCTGCTCACCTCTTCGCTGTTCCGGATTATATCCGGAGGGCCCTGGGCAATGACCCGGCCGAAATCCAAGACCGTAATAGAATCCGAAATGGATAGAACCATGTCCACGCGATGTTCGATGAGCACCACAGTGTGCTTTGGGGTGAGCTTCTTTATGGTCTCGCCCATCATGGGGATTTCATCGTAGACCAGCCCGCTGGTGGGTTCGTCTAACAGCAAGAGATTGCTCTCGCCGGCCATCGCTACACCGATATCCAGGAGCCGCTGTTCGCCGTGGGAAAGCTCGCAAGCCTTATGTTCGGCTTTCTGGGCCAACCCCAGCGTGCGCAAAATCTCATAGGATTGAACCACGAGCCCCTGAAGGTCCGAGGCCTTTTTAAAAAAGCTGAATCTCTCCTTCCCTTCTGCTTGGATGGCCAACCGGACATTTTCCAGGGCGGTCAACTCTAGGAAAAGGGTGATGACCTGGAAAGACCGCCTGATACCCAAGTGAGCCATCTGATGGGGGGGCAGATGGGAAATATCTTTTCCCTTAAACTCTACCCTGCCCTCGCTGGGCTTGATAAAACCAGAGATGAGGCTAAATAAGGTGGTCTTGCCGGCGCCATTGGGACCCACCACAGAGTGCAGACTTCCCTCTCGAACCTCCAGATCGACATGATCCAGCACCCGCAGGGCCCCAAAGTCCTTGGTCAATCCGATGGTTTTCAATAAGGCCATCGCGCTTTCCTCTTCTCCTGTTAAATTGCTCTCAGGAATGCCCTTAGAACCTCTTCCGCAGTTCCCTCCTCATAATCTTTCCGCTGGCAGTCTTAGGCAGTTCCGGCAAAAATTCGATCTCTCGGGGG
Organism: Pseudomonadota bacterium; assembly: GCA_018819135.1. Lineage (GTDB taxonomy): Bacteria > Desulfobacterota > SM23-61 > SM23-61 > SM23-61 > JAHJQK01. The sequence continues at coordinate 16,137 of JAHJQK010000165.1, forward strand.
AAGGAATGTTTTGATAATCTCTGCTTCACGCTCTCCTGGATCTCCTTTGCTAAACTATGCGAAGGCTTGAATCCAGACTTGAGCACGATAAAGGCTTTGATGATCTCTCCTCGGACGGGGTCCGGCTTGCCCACGGCCGCTGCTTCCGAAACTGCAAGATGCTCCATCAACGAATCTTCCACCTCCGCTGGGCCCACCCGATAGCCGGAGAGGGACATGAGGTCATCCGCTCTCCCTTTGAAAAAGAAATAGCCCTCTTCATCCTTTGCAGCCAGGTCGCCGGTATTGAACCATTCCTCTTTAATGAAACACTCCTTCCACTTCTCTGGTTGCTTCCAGTAGTTGGTGCTCAGAAAGTATGAGTTTTTCTTGGCCACAATCAAGCCTGTCTGGTTGGGAGCGACCTCGTTGCCTTCTTCGTCCATGAGGACGATCTCGAAGCCGGGGAAGGGTTTGCCCATTGAACCGGGTTTCGGCTTTGTGCCCGGGTAATTCCCCAGGAGCATGCCCACCTCGGTGATTCCATATTGGTCGGCGATAGGCACTCCCAAGTTTCTTTCAAACCAGAGCATGGCTTCGGCATTCAGGAATTCCCCCCCGCTGGTGAGGCGTTTTACTTTCAACCGATAGCGCTTGGGCAGGTCTTCCCCCGCCGCCAGAATGGTGCGGTAAGTCGTCGGGGCGGCTGAAAAATTGGTAACTTTCCATCTTTCCAAGATCTCATACCAGCGCTGGGCTTCCAACCGGCCTTCATCGACCAGCAGCGAATGACCGAGGCATAGGAGGGTGCTTCCCACAGTGAGTGAACCGTAAACCCAGGCCGGATCTGCATATCCCCAGAACATGTCCTCGTCTCTCACATCGAGCATGTACTTTGGATAAGGAAGCACGGCGATGATCCCTTTATGGGGAATCGTTGTTCCCTTGGGCAAACCGGTAGTGCCCGAGGTATATTGCAGGATCGCAATATCCTCTGCCGAGGTTTCTACGATTGCAAATTCCTTGCTGGCTTTGTCCATCTCCGACCAGAAACTCAAATCCCCGCTACGCATCCCCGAACTTCGATCCCTGGATACGACCATCACTGGCACATCCGCCAGGCTTTTTTCCGTCCCCCCCACTTTATCCCGGTTTTCGGGATCTGTGACAATCAGCTTGGCCCCGCTATCCCCCAACCGGTAATCGATGGCTTCCGGGCCAAAAGCGGTATACAGCGGGACATCAATGGCTCCCGCTTTCCAGGTTCCAAATAAGGTGATGTACGCTTCCGGGATTCTGGGAAGTAAACGGGCAACGGCATCGCCCTTTTTGATCCCCAGCCCCTTCAAGACATTGGCGAACTGGGAAGTCAGGTTTCTCATCTCCCGGTAGGTGAATTTCTCCTCTTGGCCTTCGCGCGAGATGCAGAAGAGGGCTACCTTTTTGGGATCTCGGGCATGGCGATCGATGACTTCGTGGGCAATGTTCAGCCTTTCCGCCGGATTCCAGTCCAAATATTGTCGGGAGAATTCCTCCCATTTGAACTGCCGGTGAATTTCCTCCGGCGTTGCATAACCGATCCGGTTCATTTTTCCCTCCTTTCCGGGTACGGTGTATGCCTTCCTGGCTGCTCTCATGGGCGGGAACGATCAGCCGGTTCGATCTGCTTGGATCTCAGATTTCTACTCTCCTCCGGGGTCCTTTCAGGAATAGGTCGGAAAATAACCTGGCGATCTCTTCGCTTTTCATCTGCCCATTCGCCGCATACCAATGGACAAGCCAATTCATCATTCCCAAAAGAGCTAAGGTAGTGATTTTAACATTCACATCCCGAAAGAGCTTTTCCTTCACACAATCAGCGATAACCTTACGAAAAAGAGTTTCGTATCGGTCTCTGAGCTTAATAATTTTTCGCTGGTTTTTTGCGTTAAGAGCCCTCAGCTCCTTGAGCATCGTGGAGTGTAAATCGGAATTTTGAGCGATGGCAATGAGGTGGGTTTCAATCATTTTTTGCAGCCTTAGATCGGGTCTCAGGTTCAATCGAACGATGGACTCAATCGCTTCCAAACTCTGCAGCATACTCCATTCGCAGATGTTGTAAAGAAGGTCTTCTTTGCTCCGGATATAATGGTAAAGGCTGCTTTCGCGAATGCCGATGGCCCGGCAAATCTGTCTCATGGAGGTGGAAGCATAGCCGTTTTTATTGAATAAAAAGGCGGCATTCTTATAGAGCTCAGCCTTCCTCCCGCGAAGAAATTCTCTTGCCATTCGCCTATTCTTCTCCCCAATTTTCCCTTGACAGGATGGGGGAACGGAGGTAGGATAGTCAACACCTAACGAACGTTAGATTTTTATAACCCAAACGAGAAATCCTGTCAAGAATAATTTTTGGTCCACTTTCCCCAAAATTGATCAAAGGGAATATGAAAGTTTCCCGATAGAAATCACTATTAGAAGTTATTTGAATTCCTATAATTAAGAAAAAAATCTTTCGTCTGGTGGATTAAAAAGCTCCCCAAGACTAATTCATTGCCCTGATTAGGATAAGATTTTATGGCTTTAATGACTTCCGAGGAATACCTCCAGAGCTTGAGAAAGATGAAACCCACCGTTTATGTAGATGGAGAGCGGGTGGAAAACTTTGCGGATCACCCCCTGATCCGGCCGGCCATCAACATCACCGCCAAGATGTATGCCATGGCTCAAGATCCGGATTATGAAGGAGTGCTCACCACGACCTCGCACCTTACCGGCCGCAAGATCAGCCGGTTCAATCACATCTACCAGAGCATGGAAGATCTTCTGAAAGCCCTTTCCATGCTCAGGCTGACCAATCAGGCGGTGGGGGCTTGCAACATGCGCTGCCTGACCAAGGAGCTGATCAATCCCCTCTACGATGCCACCTTCGAAATCGACCGGGAGTGGGGGACCGATTATCACCAAAAGTTCAAAGACTACCTGTGCTTCATCCAGGACAATGACTTGATGGTAAGTGCCGGGGTTACGGACCCCAAAGGAGACCGGCGCTTTCGACCAGGGAAACAATTCGATCCCGACCTTTATCTGCGCGTGGTAGGGAAGAATGAAAAAGGCATCATCGTCCGCGGGGCCAAAATGCACCAGACCGGTGCCCTCACTGCCCATTTTCTGAACGTAGTGCCCACCACGATTATGGGCGAAGAGGAGAAAGACTATGCCGTCGCCTTCGCTACCCCATCGGATGCGCCGGGGCTCATTCAGGTGTTCGGCCGTCATGCCTTGGACGAAAGGAGGTATAGCGGAGTAGACTTGGGGAATATCAAGTATGATATGCATGAGACGATGATCATCTTTAATGATCTCTTCGTCCCCTGGGAACGGGTCTTCATGTGCGGCGAATACCCCTTCACCCAGACCCTCGTCGAAAACTTCACCGCTAGCCATCGCTATTCTTACGGGGGGTGTCGTCCAGGCACCTTTGATGTGCTCATTGGCGCGGCCAAGCTCATCGCCGAGTACAACGGGATAGACCGTGCCTCGCACATTCGAGAAAAACTTACCGAGATGTCCTTTCTTAACGAGACCATGTGGGCTTGTGCCGTGGCTGCGGCGGTGCAAGGGGTGAAGAAAGCATCGGGTTGGTACCAACCCGACAAGCTTCTGGCCAATGTGACGAAACTTCATGTCACTAGCATTCCTCATGAACTGGGCAAACTGGCCATTGACCTAGCCGGGGGGATCGTGGCCACCTTACCGTCAGAAAAAAATTTAAACAACCCGGAAATTGGGCCACTAGTCAGGAAATACCTGCGCACGAAAGCTGAGCTTCCGGTAGAGGATCGGATGCGGATCATCCGGCTGATCGAATTCCTGGTCCAGGGGGTGACAATTCCAGCGGACTACTTCGGCGGTGGCGGCCCGGCTACCCAGAAGATGGTAATCGAACGGGAGACCGATTTTGAATATAAGAAGCAACTGGCCAAGGTCATCGCTGGCATCGCCGAAGAGGGCAGCCAGTACAAGGCCGGTAAGATGGTCATCGACGGACTCACCCGGGGTTGTTGTGAGGCGTATGGTTCGGAAAGGTGCCCCCTCCGGAAGGAGGAAGATTAGCGAGTTTCTCTTACCTTCAACCCTTATGAAAGCTTCCATGATCGTTTTTCCAGAAACGCGTCAGCGGATCGACCGTTATTTTCGAGCTCTCACCGGGAAAGCGAATGTCGTCCCCATCCTGGCCCAGATAAACGAGCACGTGGTCAAGCTCTGTGGCGGGGATATGCGGGAAGCTTACACGAACGCCAAAAAATTCGTTGAGATGAATCTCGCTGTGTTCCAGTACTATGGCCTGGATATGCCGGGATTTTACTACGACATCTATAACATTGAAGCCGAGGCCCTGGGGCAGCGGATGAACTGGGCCCAAAACCGTATGCCGGATATTGACCGCCAGCACCCCCTGATCCGGGAGCACTCTGACCTGGACCGTCTCTCCCCGCCTGATTTCAAAAAATCCGGCCGGATCCCTTTTGTCCTGGAGGTCATGCAGCGATGCTACGATTTAGGGCTTCCGGTGCGCATCCGGTTCTGCTCCCCCTTCTCGCTGGCCGTGAATATCCGCGGGATCGAACCCTTGCTCATGGATATTCTTTACGCTCCGAAATTTGCCCATCGCCTCCTGACCTTCCTGACCGATGAAGTTCTCATCCCCTGGGTCCTGGCGCAACGGGAAGCCATCGGCCAGCCCGGAGCGTCCGGGAATGGAGCCGATGCCGCGGGCTCTCCTCCCATTGTTACGGTGGAGATCCTGGAAGAATTCGTAATGCCCTACGTAACCCGGATGAATGAGAAGATCGGGAACGTGACCAGCATGGGATACTGGGGGTACAGTTACCTTATTCGATACCCGCAAAAGTTCCGAAGGATGTTAGAGTTGATGGCCGCCGTGAGCCCTGGACTTCTAATGTGCCTGGACCCCGATGTGGCCATAACGGGCCCTGAACCCTATGTGGAGTTTGCTATCGAAAAAAATATCCCGCTGATGCTGGGGCTGGACACCCTTCTGCTACAAGAAGGCCCCATCGAAAAGATCGTTGACCGCTGTCGCCGGTATGTCCAGACAGGGGCCAGAGTGGGCCGCTTCGTTATTTTTTTTAATGACCTCTCGATCAACACCCCTCCCGAGCACGTGCATGCGGCGGTGGCTGCCGTTCGCCATTTCGGGAAATACCCAGTCGAGCCCTACCCCCTGGAATCATTCCAGATGCCCTCGATCCCATCCTTCGAATCGTTCATGAAACATTACGGCGCGAGTGGTTCTTCTTCGAGTTAACCCTGCGCAGCAGGGTTTTCTTAAGGGGAACGATAATATTTCGCCTTATTAAAACATCCCGGCTTCTCCATAATTAAAAGACCAGCTGGTAGTCCAAGGGAGTTCGGTCATGAGACTGGAGGGTAAAGCAGGCATTGTGACCGGAGGGGCAAAGGGTATTGGGGGGGCGATTGTTTCGGCCTTTGCCCGGGAAGGGGTATCCGTGGTCATTCCGGATATCGATTTTCCGGGAGCTGAATCCAAAGCTGCCGAAGTAAAAGCGATTGGGCAAAGAGCGATTCCCCTGCTTTGCGATGTATCGGACCCGGTTCAGGTTAAAGAGATGGTTAAAATCACCTTAGATCGCTTTGGGAAAGTCGATATTTTGGTGAACAATGCCGCGACGACAAAGTATGCCCCATTTTTGGAAATGAATCTGGATGGCTGGAAGTCAACTCTGGACTTGGACTTGACCGGCTATTTTATCTGTGCCCAAGCCGTGGCCGGGGAGATGGTCCAGAAGGGGAAGGGGAAGATAATCAACATTGCCTCAGTGGCGGCGCAACTGGGGATCAGAAGGTCCTCCGCCTATACGGCCTCCAAGGGAGGGATCATTTCCTGGACAAGGGTCATAGCCATCGAGTTGGCCCCCAATAACATCAACGTCAATTGCATCGCTCCAGGCTTTATCATGACTGAACTGGCCAGAATAACTTTAACTGAAGCTGAGATCCGGGCCCGCCAGGAAAGGATCCCTCTTATGCGGTATGGCCGCCCCGAAGATGTGGCGGGGGCCGCAGTGTTTTTAGCTTCTGCAGATTCCGACTACATAACAGGAACGACGATCTTCGTAGACGGAGGTTTCACCTGCGCGGGGATCCTTTAAGGAATAAAATAAGATTTTTTTCGACTTGGCCATAGTTATTTTACTTCCATGAATTATTGGGACTGCCTTGGTGTCTTTGTCCTCTCCGCCCAGGTGTAGTGCCTTGGCCTTGATTCCTCTGCAAATGGAGTTTTGATGTCGAGAATATTTCTCCTTGAAGGAAAAGGGTCTGATTCTCCATTTGAATTCAACTTATCCAGAATGGGGGAGGCAATGAGGACTGAGAAATTTACGGCAGAAGTGGTCGTGATCGGTGGCGGAGGGGCTGGATTGGTAGCGGCTCTGGAAGCTCGACGGGCTGGAGCCGAGGTCTTACTCCTTAATAAAACCTCCACGAAGGGACCCTCATGTACCTCGCTAAGCTTTGGGGCATTTAGGGTGGCCAACACCGTTACCAGCCGGGAAGAGCATTTTGCCCAGAGCATGGTAGCGGGGAAGTTTCTAAACGACCAAAAACTGTTGAAAATTTTGGTGGAACAGGCTTTCGACCGGGTGCGGGGTTTGGAGGAATACGACGTTCCCCTCCTTCTTGAAGATCCCTATTTTTATGTTTTAGGCGAGGCTCCATTTTATGGCCTGAAAATGATCGCCGCCTTGCAAAAAGCAGCGACCGAATGGGGAATTATGTTAATGAGTCACACTCTGGCTCTCGATCTGCTCAAAGTCGACAATACCGTATGCGGGGTGCTGGCCTATAACACCAGCCAAGACACCCTACTCATTATTTCTGCCAGAGCCGTTATCCTGGCCACAGGCGGAGCAGGTGCTTTGTATCCATTACACGACAATTCTCCACGGACGACAGGGGATGGTTTGGCCTTAGCTGCGAGGGCCGGTGCCCTACTGCGGGATATGGAATTTGTCCAATTCTATCCCTTAGGTCTGGTGGAAGGAGGCATCTTTCGGTTTATCGTTCCACCCTTCTTGGCCGACAGCGCTCCCATTCGCAATGCCTTAGGGGAGAATATATTAGTCAAATGTCGAATCAAAGAGCGCCCAGCCGCGGTGAAGGCACGGGATTCCCTCTCCCAGGCCATGTTTCGAGAGATCTCGGCAAGTCGAGGGTTTGGGCCTTGCCTGGAGATCGATCTCACCGGAGTCCCGGAAAAGGACTGGGATCAAAACCGACAATTGCGTCACTATAAAAAGATCCTCCAGGAGAAATATCCGGGCCTGGAACGCCCGCTCAAAATTGCCCCTGTGTGTCACCATTTCATGGGTGGGGTGACCATTGATGAGACCTGTCGAACCAACCTTCCTGGGCTCTTCGCCGCCGGTGAGGTAACCGGAGGGCTACACGGTGCCAATCGTATGGGTGGTAACGCGCTCTCCGAATGCGTAGTCTTTGGAGCCTTGGCTGGCAGGCAGGCAACCCAATATGCCGTACTTGCCAAGGGATTTCCGCTCGAGACCGGCATGATCCAAAAAGCAGAAAAACAACTGGCCCATTGGAGAGAGAAAAGCCTTGATCCCTCACAATCACCCCAGGCATTCAAGAAGCGTTTAGCCCAGATTATGTTTACCCAGGTCGGGATAATACGAAACGGCGAGCAACTCGAAAAGGCCCGGAAGAAAGTAGAATCTCTGGCGAAAGAGGCCCAAACATCAATGGGCTGTCAAGGACCCAGGGATGTCATGGAAGCTATAGAGATGATCAACTTGATCACGACCTCCCGGCTGGTTATCCGGGGAGCACTGAGGCGAACTGAAAGTCGTGGTTCCCATTATCGGGAAGACTATCCAGAAATCGATGACCGCCGCTGGCGGATTCCCATTATAAACGAGGAACATCTGACCTAAATTGTTAAAATGACGAAGAGTTGGATGAGAGGAAAAAATTGTGGATAGCAGGCTGACAGAAAGGCTTAAAAGGTTGGCCAAAGCATCGGGGGTCGATCTAATAGGAATCTCGCCCATCGAAAGATTTGAGGGGGCTCCAAAAGGACACAAACCTCAGGATATTTTGCCCAATGCCCAGTCGGTCGTTTCCATTGCCTTAAATGCTTTGGAAGGGACATTTTCCACAAAATCCTGGTGGCAGAAAATTTAGAAGAGAGGAAAAAACTTCTCTGGAGCGCGGAGATGCGAGTTTTGTATCAATCCTTGGTCTGTGGTATGATTCCGGCGTGTGATCATTGCCTTTCCGTGTGTTCCGTAGGCAGGCGCTGCGTTTGATCGAGGCCACCATATTACGTTCCTGTAACCCATTCATTCCTAAAACCAGAAAAGAGTTGAAAGCCATGGCAGAGATAAAGAGAATTGGGGTGATCGGTGCGGGCCTTATGGGGAGTGGCATAGCCCAGGTGGCGGCGCAGGCGGGATTCAATGTAGTCATGAGAGACGTGGAGGATAAATTTCTCGAGCGCGGTTTTAGCTCCATTAAAAAAAGTTTAAACCTCCTTTTGGAAAAAGGGAAGATAACCCGGGCGCAAATGGAAGCGGCCTTGGGGAAAATCAAAGGAACCCTCTCTTTGGAGGAGGCCGGGAGAGATGCTGATATTATTATCGAAGCCGCTCCGGAAAACCTGGGATTGAAGAAGAAGCTATTTAAAGAGTTGGATGAAATATGTCCGCCTCCAAGTATCTTGGCGACCAATACCTCTTCCTTGAGTATCACCGAGATTTCCACCGCCACCCGCAGACCTGATAAGGTCATCGGGATGCATTTTGCCAGCCCGGTCCCGGTAATGAGGGGCGTTGAAATTATTCGCGGTCTGGAAACCTCTGATGCAACCGTCCAGTTGGTGGAGGAGCTCTCTAAGAAATTGGGTAAGGAATTCTTTATAGCTAAAGATTTCCCAGGATTTTGCCTGAACCGGATGTTTCCTCTATTCATCAACGAGGCTTTCTATGTCCTTATGGAAGGAGTCAGCAAAGCAGAGGACATCGATACGGGCGTACGCTTGAATTTACGGCATCCCATGGGCCCCCTGGAATTGGCCGACTTCGTGGGATTGGACACCATATTATTCATCTTGGAGTATTTACATCGGGAAATAGGCGACCGATATCGGCCCTGCCCTTTACTGAAAAAACTAGTCCTTGGAGGACATTTGGGAATCAAAACCGGCAAGGGTGTTTATGATTATACGGCAAGCGTGAAAAAAAGCCGGGTATTATGAAGGACGCAGAGGATTTTAAAGATGGTGCTGAAAAACATCTGGGGGGTGATCTTATGAATTTGGCCGCCATTTCTTTGGAATACCAAGCCATTCGCCGGCCAGATAAAACTGCGGTCGTATTCGGGGAAAAGGGGTATTCTTATTCTCTTCTGAATGCCGAGGCCAACAAGGTGGCCAATGCGTTTGTGTCCCTAGGGGTTGAGAAAGGGGACCGGGTTTCAATGTGGCTCCCCAACTGCCTCGAATTCATCATTTCTTTTTATGGCATCCTGAAGGTGGGCGGGGTGGTTGTCCCAATGAACATCCTCTTCAAGGCCAGAGAGATTGAATACCTCCTGTCTAACTCGGAAGCGAAGGTTCTTATCACAATGGCCCCATGTTTAGACACAGTGAGGCAAGTGAGGAATAAACTGCCCGCTTTGGAAAAAGTCATTGCCGTAGGTTTGGAGGACCACGCCGCCGATGCTCTCTCTTTTGAAAAATGGATCGGACTATTTTCAGAAAATTTCTTCAGCATCGATCTTAGCCTCGATGATACCGCCACCATTCTTTACACCTCTGGCACCACCGGAAACCCCAAAGGAGCCATGCTGACCCATCGCAATCTGTATATGAATGCCGAATATTACGCCGAGGGCCTGGGGGCCAATGAAAATTGGGTGGGAATCTGCCTGCTTCCCCTATCCCATCTGCTTTCCCTGGCTGCAGGCCAATTCGTGCTTTTTGGCCGGGGCGCTACCCTGCATGTAATGGAGCGATTCGTGGCCGAGCAGGCGGCGATGATCATCGCCCGGCACAAGATTAATTATACCTTTGCAGTGCCTACAGTTTATGCCACGTTCTTGAACTTGTCTGATGAGCCGCAGTATGACCTTAGCTCTCTGGAGGTCTGTATCACCACCGGGAGCATGACGCCCTTGGATTTAAGGAAGAGATTTGAAGAAAAGTATAATTGCACAACCATTCAGGCCTATGGCCAGGTAGAGAGTTCACCGGTCATAACCATGGATCGATTGGATTTGCCGAGAAAGTTCAAGAGTGTTGGCTATCCTTTGCCGCAGATAGAAGTGAAAATTGTAGATGACGACGATCATACTCTCCCCCCCAATACCCATGGAGAGATATGCTGCCGGGGTCATTGCGTAATGAAGGGATACTGGAAGAACCCGGAAGGGACCGCCGAAGCCATAAAAGATGGTTGGTTGCACACCGGAGATATCGGGATGATCGACGAGGACGGGTACGTTTACATCTTTGACCGCAAGAAAGACATGATTATATGCGGGGGCTACAATATCTATCCTATCGAAATAGAGAATTTGCTCTATGAAAATCCCAAAGTGCTGGAAGCGTCAGTGGTAGCTGTTCCCGATGAGAGGCTGGGAGAAATTCCCAAGGCCTACATAGTTCTAAAGCCCGGAGAAACCGCCACCGAGCAAGAAATCATGGATTATGTCAAGGAGAGGTTGGCAGCTTACAAAAAGCTGAGGGCCGTTGAATTTATGGAGGCTCTGCCCAAAGGCCCCACGGGCAAGATACTGCGCAGAGCCCTGCGAGAGAGGGCCTGAAACCTTATATATGGCCCCCTTTGAAGCGGAATACCTTCTCTGTGTTGTTGGTGTCGATCGAAGGGAAGGTTGATTGCCGAGATTTTGAATTTTCATCGCGTATCCATCTCCGAAAAGGGGGAATTTGCACCTGCTGAATTATGAAACCTGTTGTTGTTATCATTGGCCGGCCCAACGTGGGGAAATCCACCCTCTTTAATCGTTTGGTCAAAAGGCGTAAGGCCATTGTCGAAGATGAACCTGGCGTGACCCGTGATCGGAACTACGCCGAGGCCCTCTATGAGGATCACCCTTTCATTCTGATCGACACCGGCGGTTTTGAACCGGCGGCTAAACAGCCCATTCAAAAACAAGTCCGTGAGCAAGCCGAAGTGGCGATTCAAGAAGCTGACCTGGTCTTGTTTCTAATGGACGGAAAAGAGGGGTTGAATCCTGCGGATATTGATGTTGCCCATTACCTAAGAAAAGTAGCGAAACCCGTCTTCTACGTGGTCAACAAGATCGATGGAGAGCGGCAGGAGGAGAACGTTATAGATTTTTATCAATTGGGAGTACCTGCATTGTATTCCGTCTCGGCCGAACATGGAAGAGGCGTGGCCGACTTGATGGACGGGGTTTTGAAAATACTTCCCTCCGCCCCTCTCGAAGAGGAAAGAGAGGAAGGAGAAATCCGGGTAGCTCTTGTGGGCCGGCCCAACGTCGGGAAATCTTCACTCTTAAACAAACTCATAGGGCGGCCCCGCGCCGTCGTTGATTCTACGCCGGGCACGACCCGGGACGCGATCGACACCCCTCTTAAGCGCGAGGGACGAAAATACATCTTTATCGACACCGCCGGAATCCGCCGCAAAAGCAGGGTATCCAAACGCTTGGAAAAATACATGACGATCAGAGCCCTGCGGAGTCTGGAACGCTGCGACGTGGCTATGCTCCTCCTGGATGGCTTCGAAGGGCTGACCGATCAAGATGCCCGCATTGCTGAATTCGCCGAGGAAAACGGCCGGGCTCTGATTCTGGTCGTTAACAAATGGGATTTGGTAGTAAAAGATACTTCTACTCAGGAACAATATAAGAAGAGAATCCGCAAAGAGATTAAGACCCTTGATTACGTACCCATCCTCTTCATTTCTGCCTTGACCGGCCAGCGCGTATCCAAAATATTCGCCACCATCGATGCGGTTATCAGCGAACACCGTAAACGTATTGCCACGGCCGGACTTAACCAATGGCTTCAGGAGACAGTGCGCAGTAACCCCCCTCCGCTTGCGGGCAGCCGGACCGTGAAGCTTTATTATATCTCGCAGGTGGCCACAGCCCCCCCAACTTTCGTTCTTTTCACGAATGAACCTCAGGGAGTCAGTGAACCTTACCAGCGGTATCTGATGAGGCAATTAAGAGCAAAATACGGATTTGCCGGGACCCCTTTACGAATCATATTGCGCCGGAGGAAAACAGAGGCCCGGTAACTGAATTTTGTCTAACGCTCGGACACCCGGCACCCGTTGACCGGACAAGCCCGAAAAAATATTGTCCAAAATGGTCTACATCGACCTTTTTGTTTTTTCCGTTAGGGTTATGCTGGATTTTTTCTGTTTTTTTGAACGATCTTTTTCAAGGCTTCGGCCATATCTTTTCCGCTCTGGAAACGATTTTGTGGTGCCTTGGCCAAAACTTGGAGCAGGATTTCATCGCAAGAAGGGGGAATGTCTGGATTCGTCCGTGAAACCGGCAGGGGGGTTCCCTGAGTAATTTGGTTCGATAAAGCAGAGAGCGTCTCCCCTTTAAAGGGCTTCGTCCCGGTGAGAAGTTCATAAAAAACGCTGCCCAGGGAAAAAAGGTCAGATCGTCCGTCAAGGTCCAGACCGTTGATCTGTTCCGGTGACATGTAAGAAGGAGTGCCCAATATGGACCCCGTTTGGGTGAGCGTGGAAGTAGGGAGTTTAGCAATGCCGAAGTCCATTACCTTTACTTGCCCCGTGGGGGTGAGCATAATATTGGCAGGTTTTACATCGCGATGGACGATCCCCCGGCAGTGGGCAAAATCCAGGGCTTCGGCTGCTTCGATGATTATCGTCATAACTTTTTCCGGGGGCAGGAGGCGGTCTCTGGCCGTAAATTGGGAGAGACTCTCCCCTGCGATGTATTCCATGGCCATGAAAGAGAGTCCTTTATCTTCGCCCACGTCAAAGACCGTGACGATGTTGGGATGGATAAGCTGTCCGGCAGCTTGGGCTTCTTTAAAAAACCGTTCCTTCAGATTTTGAATTTCTTGTTCTTCATAGAACCGGTCGAAACGAATGGTCTTGATCGCCACCAAGCGATCAATAATCGGATCTCTTCCTTTGTACACCACTCCCATCGCCCCATGCCCAAGCTCTCCTAAGATCTCATACCTGCCGATCTTTTGAACGGAGCCGGCGGCCTCCGGACGGGTTGCCCGGTCGGCTACCCCGGGCAGTTCATCTTCGTCATGGACGATACCCGTTAAATCGGCGGCCAGGGTGGCTTCTTTTTGGACCATGGGAGCCCGGCGAGCCGTAACTGAAATGTACTGGAGGATTACCAGCAGGCCAGGAAAAAAGATTTTTATCCACGTTCCCTGAAAAATGGCCGCGATCATCAGCCCACTTAGCGCCAAGAGAGAGATTAGACTCGTGACCAGCTGATAAGTCGGCCGAACCTTCGGTAACAAAAAAGTGAGCAGAAGCCCGATCCCCCAAATCAGCCCAAACTCCCCGAAAGAAGCCCAGGTCGGACGGGAAATAAAGTGGCTTTGGAGAATGGAAGCGACTTCATGGGCGTGCTTTTCTACGCCGGGAAACTGGTTAGAGAAGGGAGTCGCCATAAGGTCATAAAGCTTACCATGGGCGGTTTCGAAAAATTTAAAAGGGATAAAAAAAACAAAGGCAACAAAGACGGTTAGGCCCAGCCCCAGAAGAATATCCAAAATCCTGATTTTCTTCGCTGGGGTTCGGAAAGTTGGACTCATAAAAAAGTTTCCCCGGCCATCAACGGGGCCTTGCCGGTGGCTGGAAATCCAAGTCTCTTTCTTCGTTCCATCGAATCCACTCGCTTTGCCGTTCTTTGCTGATATCGAAAGAGGTGGGGCGGGAAATGTCGCGGTCGGTTACGGTAATCTGTTGGAACTGGCGTAAGACAATCTGGGTCCATTCTTCACGGGAAACGGCAGTCGGCCCGGGAACTTCTTCGGGACCCTTTACTTCCTGCGGCTCGCCCAAGGGAGTTGCCCGGCCGGCCTGGGGAGGTTTGGATGCTGGAAACGGGTTATAAACATGCACTGCTCCCTCGAAGACCTGGATTTTTGTAGACTGCTCCTTGGTTACGCTCACCTGGTATATGGTTCCCTGGACCCCCGCGATGGCGGTGGGTGTTCTTACTTCCAGGCGTGAACCCGGGTTGAAAAACTTGGCGGCCCGGGTCCATAATTTTCCCCAGGAAAGGTCCGCCCAGGTCGTTTCCTTTTGGGAAGCCTTTTCTTCCTCCAGCTTGTGGAGGGTTAAGAGGGTGTTTTCCGAAAGCCTCATGACGCTTTGGTTATCTAAAATCAGCTCGGCGCGCGATTTGGCCAAAACCTTGATCTGGTCTTTTTCATATAAAATATAGTTGGGTCGAGCTGGAGACCACTGGGGATTCTCGCTTTTTTTCACTTGCACTTGTCCATCCAGATAGGTGACAACTCCTTTATTCGCTCGGACTTGCATCCCGGGCAGGATCTCTTCTTTGGCGGGCTCCTCTTTGGCTGGGCGGGTTTCCTTCGGAATCGGGGGCGGGCTTGGTTCTCCGGGCTTCAGGGTTTTTTCACTTAACCATTTTTTCACGGCCACAGGTTTCGGAAAGCGGAGCTGCTGGCCGGCGTAGATTAAATTGATATCTTTAAGCTGGGGGTTTTCTCGCCGCAGGAGTTCGACGATTCGGAGATCGTACATTCCGTATATCTTGAAAGAGAGGTAGCTGATGGTATCCCCTTTACGCACCCGGACCAGCTGCGCTTCATCGGCGTTCAGGGGGTTAAAAAGCAATGGGAGGGAGAGGGTACAAAGGCAAAAAAGGAGATACCGCAGGGGGTGATTGCGCTTCATCAGACCAAACCTCCGCTTTTAAAGGGCTGGCTGCAAAACGATAATCTCGGATGTTGGGGGTAGATTTTCTCTCTTGATCTCCAATTCACTGGTCCCAAGATTTTTAACCGATGACTTTCCTTTGGTAAACTCTTCCACTGTGGCTAGGGGAAGACCGCAGCGGGGAGTTTTGAAATGCATGGGGATGATCACCCGGGGACGCAATTGCTGAGCCGTCAAGGTAGCCTGGGGGGGGTCTATGGTGTAAACGCCCCCGATGGGCATAAGAAGTAAGTCCACCGGGCCGATTTGTTTAACCTGTTGTTCGGTGGGTACGTGTCCAAGGTCGCCTAAGTGGCATACCTGAAGACCGTCGAGAGAAAAACAGAAAGTGGTATTTCCTCCCCTTTGGGAACCCTGTCCTTCATCGTGGTGCGTGGCAATCCCTCTTACCTCTAAATCTTTTACCCGGTGGGTGCCTGAGCCTTGCACCACCATTGGTTTCCCCGGAAGGCCTTTTACGTAATTATGATCGGCATGATCGTGACTTACCAGAACCACCTCGGCCTCATCCGGAATTTGGCCATAGCCGATGGCCCCCCCGAAACCCCCAGGTTCGTAGGGATCGGTGATGATTTTAAACCCTTGGTCAGAGGTAAGCAAAAAAGCTGAATGGCCATACCATTTTACTTTCATTGCCTTGGTCCCTTTCTTAGCCGAGAGAGATTTTTTTCTTCTCTTCGGCTTCAGCTTTCGTCTTGCATTCGATGCATAGCGGGGTCACGGGGCGGGCTTTCAACCTTTCTTCGGAAATTTCTTCCCCGCATTCTTCGCAGATGCCAAAGGTTCCGTCCTCGATCCTGGCCAAAGCCTCTTTGATCTTCAGAATCAGCTTTCTCTCGCGGTCGCGGATGCGCAATAAAAAATTGCGGTCCGTCTCTAAGTTAGCTCGGTCTGTGGGGTCGGGAAAAGTATTTTTATCATTGGTCATGCCGGTGACAGTCTTTTCCGCCTCATTGAGCAAACCTTCTAAACGATTGGTTAGAAGCTCCTCGAAATAAGCGAGCCTCCCTTTTTCCATCTTTTCCCCCAAGGGTCTAAAAAAATATAGAAATATATATCATATCTTAGAAGAAGAGTAAAGAAGTTTTCCGGGCTTTTTCTGAAATTCCGCCATAAGGACGACAGGAGGGATGAGGGGAGGGGGTTTTAAAAGTTTTGAAAAACAGCGGCGTGCTTCTTATGGAAAAAGGAATACCCGTTCGTTTTTCTCAGGGGATTTGAAGGAGAAGAGGGGGA
>JAHJQK010000166.1 GCA_018819135.1 Pseudomonadota bacterium
CCTTCGGCCACCTTGCACGCTCGCATTCTCGGGCGGGGCATTTACCCCGCCCTCGACCAAAGGGCTGCGGCGCCCCTTTGGAAACCCAGCCATTGGTTCCCCGCAGCAAGCTGCGGGGTATTAATTAACGACTTAATCAAGAGCATTGGATTGCGATGGCGGAGATAGCGAGGCAGTTAGGGGTCTGCACCTCGGCCATCGCCAAGGCAATTCGAAAAAAGGAGGGGGAGGATTAAAGGATGAAGCTCACCTGAATTTCCTTATTACCCTGGATAACATTTCAAGTCAAAATGGCGGGAAATCAGAGTGAAGTGAGAGTCTCTATGCAGAAGCAGACAATCGTATTCAATGGCCAGAGCGGCAATTATTGTGTCAATGGGGGATGTAGTAATTCCTTTCCTGCGCAAAGAGAAGGACATCTCCGAAGCCTCATACCAGAGGGCATCCGTCACCGGCAGCCAGTGGAGGCCTCTGATCCACTTTTTCAAATCTTCTTTCTCTTCGGGGGTCCGAGTCCCCTGGATGAGTTCAACCAGGATTGGGCCGGCAATGGCGGCGCGATCCTCATCCAGAAGGAGGGAGAGAGCATTTTTAATCTCCGGATAGCCATGCCGGGCGAAAAAACATATCCAGGCACTGGTATCAATGAGGACCAAAGGAGACATTGCTTTAAAGGATTTTATGGGCCTTTTGGCGGCGTTGGCGAATCTTCCTTAAAGCGGACAAGTTCATGCGCAAAATTCCACTTCCCTTCTTACTTTTGAGCTGCTGGCGAAGCCGGGATTTAATGAGTTCTTCCAGAGCCAGCATGATCGTCTCCTTTTTGGACGAGGCTCCGGATACAATCATGGCTTCCTTCAGGAAAGTTTCATCAATATCGACTAAAGTTTTCATGCTTGTCCCTCCCGTTTTTCATATATACAAGAATAGCATAAATATATATATGAGTCAACTGGGGAGGCGAAGGAATATCTATGTCACGGTTTTCAGCATCTTTCCAAACTGGCGTCCCTGGAAATGGTTGAAAGGATTGACCTGATGAATAAGGGATTGTCATGAAAACGATGAACAATAGACGAAGGACTATGAACCAAAAACTCATAAGGTTCATCGTTTAATGTTTATCATTCATCGTATCCTTTGTCCTACAGGGGAAAGGATTGGAGTGAGGGTCAAGACTGTACATGCAAGAAAGGAGCTGAGTGGAATCTGGTCTTAGAAACCTTGGGTCATTTCCAGGCCGCGCTCGAAGGCTTTTAGATTGTCGGCGACGTGGGTACTGGGAAAACTTTCTTTAATGGTTTCCTCAAATTTCTTCCGGTTTAAAGGAAGAAGATTTGTGCCGGCCAGAGCGCCGACCATGATGATGTTGGTAAAGATGGGGGAGCCGTAAGAGAGGGCGATCTCGGTGGCGTCGACAAACCAGGCTTTCCGGGCCAATTCACAAATGGTTTGCTTGATTTTTTCCCATGAGGGATACTCTGCTTCGCCTACGGTTACAGCCGTGGGGTAGATGGGGCGGGAATTCACCACGGCGGCCACCGCCGGGTTCCCGTACTGGCCGATCACCCGCAAGGCTTCTACCGGTTCCAGGGCGACGACGATGTCGGCCTGCCCTTCAGGAATGAGAGGGCTGTGCTGGGATTCCCGGGATAGGCGCAGGTGGCTCATTACCGCTCCCCCCCGCTGGGAAGCCCCATAGGTTTCGCCGATGGTCACATAAAAATTTTCCCTGACCAGGGCGCACTTTCTCCGGGAAATGAGCACGCGCACTCCACCTTCTTCGTTGATCAAATCCAAAACTTTTTCCGTCGTATCCTGAAGATCGAAAGGATCGCAGGTCTCCACGCGAATCCCCAGGGCCGCGCAAAGCTTCTCGATATCCACCACCGGGGCCGGAGACCCCGTGGCGGTCTCGCCCGTTCCGGCATGGGGCTGAAAGCCGGTCATGGCCGTAGCACTGTTGTCTAAGACGACCATGACGAAATTGGATTTGTTGTAAACGCCGTTGATCAGCGCAGGAATGGCCGCGTGAAAAAAAGTGGAATCACCGCAAACCGCAAGAACAGGTTGATCAAACCCAAACTTGTGGAGCTGACCAAAGCCTGTGGCCAGCCCCGTACCCGATCCCATGGCGTGCATGGTTTTGAGCTGGAAGAATCCTGCCGGTCCTAAACCGAGGGAATAGCAGCCAATATCTCCGGTAACGAACCCTCCCCGCCCGTCGAGCTTGAGTGCCGCCTTGATGGCCCAGAAAGTTGCGCGATGCGGGCAGCCGGCGCAAAAACCCAGATCCCTGTTGGGGACCAGGGTCTTGGTCATCTCTAAAGCTTTTCCCCCGTACCCTGCTTCGCGGGGTGAATAGGATTGGTTCATCGCTTTGGCCAAGGCATTGATAATAAGGTCAGGGTTGATCTCGCCGAAGGAGGGAACGTGCCCCGAACCTTTGCCGTAGAAGGTCCAGGAGCCGATCTCCGGCGACCACTCGGCGGCCAGCTCCTTGACGTTGTTTTCCAGGAAAGGGTCTACTTCCTCCACGAAGAGCACCCGTTTCGCATTGGCCATGTGTTTGGCCAATAGCTTGGAAGGCAGGGGCCAGGTCGTCCCGATCTTCAGAATGCCTACCCGATCTTTTCCCTTTAAGGTCTTGACCGCCTCGAGGGAATAAAACCAGCCGCTGCCGGAGGTGATCATCAAAAGCTCAGGCTTCTCCGGGCCGACGTACCAGTTGCAAGGCGATGATTCGTACATCTCCCCCACCTTGGCAAGTTTCAGGTGCAGGGCCAAATGGCGCAGGGGAGCGGCCACGGGAATAAATATTTTAGAGGTATCGTACCGGGCAATCTTTTTCTCCTGGGGTAAATCGCCGAGGATGACATTGCCGCGGGCGTGGGAGATACGGGAGACGCTGCGAACGATCACCAGGCTGTTGATCGCCTCGGAGAGGTCGAAGGCCCATTTGGTCATGTCTTTCGCTTCCTGGAAGGTGGCCGGTTCCAGTAAAGGAAGATCTGCCAATTTGGCAATGAAGCGCGAATCCTCCTCGTTGGTCGAAGAAAGGGCGGCCGGATCATCGGCCGTCACCAAAATCAATCCCCCCTTGCCTACTCCCGAAAGATTCAGGTTCAGAATGAAATCAGACGCCACGTTCACTCCGTTCTGCTTCATAACGCTGATGGCGCGAAGGCCGGAGAAAGAAGCCGAGGCCGCGGCTTCCAGGGCTACTTTTTCATTCACCGACCACTCGACATAAATACCCAGATCATCCGCCACCTGGGAGAGCGTACCGATGATTTCCGAAGATGGATTCCCGGGATAGGCGGCAGCGAATTGAACCCCGGCTTCTAATGCCCCGCGGGCAATGGCCTCGTTGCCCATCAGCAGCTCATTGGAACCCGGAGCATTTTTCTTAATCACCGACATCTTTACCTCCAAAATACAGGGTCCAAGGGGTCAAGGATTCCAGGGGTCCATGGAATATCCATTTTGCCGATTTTAGGAACGGGATAATCTCGCCGGAGAAAATTAAAAAATTTCTTGTAAGAGAGCGCCCAAGTGCAGAAAAGGCCTATGACCAAGCTGAGCTTTTCGATGTGTTTCTTATTTTCCAGCGGGTTTAGGCGCATTTTCCCCAGGGCCAGAACCTGGCAGGGGATCCCCACGACTGCCACCCTCCGGTATGAATCCTGGACTCCCCTGTTGAAAACCTGCAAAGTCCTTTTTATCCCATTTTCGTCATTCCCGAAAGCGGGAATCCAGTTAATTCAAGCAGTTCTGGACTCCCGCTTCCGCGGGAGAGGCGACTTTTTACGAGATCATCAAAATTAGGATGACTCTAAATCTTGTCCCTCAGGGGGAAATCAGGATAAATTTGAACAAATTCCTAAAATTCCTAAAATAATCTTGACAAAGAAATGGGGAATCGATAGATTCATGGTCTACATTTTTCAAAAATAAATGAAAATTTATCTACATTCATGATGAATCCCATTTTTCATGAAAGAGTCCAGCGGGGGCATTCCAAGCTGACCCGAAGCCAGGTCGCCCTGGCGCAATATATTTTGCAGCATGGCGAAGAAGTTCCCTTCCTTTCCTCCGCGGAGTTGGGCAAGCGCATCCACGTCAGCGACGCCACAGTTACTCGATTCTGCATAGCCCTGGGGTACGCGGGATATGCAGACCTGCAGAAGGATCTGCAGAAATGGCTGCAGATGAGATTGGCCCCCTCCGAGCGCATGGAAAAGACTCCCCGTAAGAAAGGGGAGGATTTATATCTGGAGGTCTTTAACCGCGATATTCAGAATCTAAAGGAAACCAGCGCTGAGCTTAGGCCGGAGCAGTTTCGAGAAGTAATTGGCATCCTGAATCGGGCCCGGAAAGTTTTTATCGTCGGCTTGCGCAGTTCCTTCGGGTTGGCCGTCCTGGCCCATTCCCACTTCAGGTCGATCCGGAACGGAGTGACTCTGGTGGAATCCAACTGGGGCATGATGCCGGACCTCTTGGTTGATATCGAGACCCCGGATGCGATGCTGGCGATCGGCTTCCCTCGTTACACCCGGGCGACCCTGGAGGTGGCTCGATACGCCAAGGGACGGGGCTGCCAGGTTATTACCATCACCGATAGCATCCTTTCCCCGCTCGCCCGCATTTCCGACTTTGTCATCCAGGCCAAGATCAGCGGTCTTGGCTTTATCAACTTCTATACCAGTGCGGTCGCGATCATCAATTGTTTGTCGGCGGGGCTCTCGATGGCCAATCCCACCAGGTCGATCCAGACCCTCAAAACGATCGAGGGCGAGCTCAAAAAGTGGGAGATCTGGGCAGCCCAGAAGTTATGAAGGGAACCTGACTTTATAATATTGCAAGGCTGCGCCGTTCTCAGGCCTTAAGAAAGGAGATGGAAAAATGAGGTTTACCTTTACGGAAGAACAAAACAAGTTTCGTCAGGACGTTCGAGACTTTCTGCAAAGTGAACTCCGCGCAGGTATTTTTGTGACCAAAAGTGGAGGGCTGGCAGAAGGATCGAGCCAAGAGTTTTCCAGAAAAATGGCCAAACGGGGCTGGATTGGCATGACCTGGCCCAAACAATACGGAGGCCAGGGGCGAACTTATGTCGATAAGCTGATTCTGAACGAGGAGATTTTTAGGGTCCAGGCCCCCGTGGCCTACCATTTTTTGGCGGACCGGCAAATCGGTCCCTCGATCATCCATTTTGGATCCGAATGGCAAAAAGAGCATTTCTTGCCGCGGTTCGTCCGGGCGGACGATAACCTGAAATTCTGCCTTCTGTTCAGCGAACCGAATGCCGGGTCAGATCTGGTAAATGTTGCGGCTTCCGCCACCAAGGACGGAGATTCTTACGTCATCCGGGGCCAGAAAGTCTGGACCTCGGGAGGCCATCAGGCGGATTACGGCTGGCTTCTGGCCCGGACCTGCTTTGACCCCAAGGCGCCCCGCCATGAGTCCTGCTCGCAGTTTATTCTCGATCTGCGCCTTCCCGGCGTGACGGTCCGGCCCATTATCAACATGGCCGGGAGGCACACCTTCAACGAGGTATTTTTCGATGACGTGCGCGTGGAAAAAAGATTCATGGTAGGCCAGGAAAATGACGCCTTCAAGCAAATCATGGCCCAGATGGATTATGAGAGATCGGGAATCGAGAGGCTCATGCAAAATTACCCGATTTATGAAAAGCTCATGGAATCCATAAAACAGATGGATAAGATAAAGGTCGGAGAAGCCTTTTATTCCTGGGTTCGGGATTCCATTGCCCAACTGGAAATCGAGTTCAATATCGGCCGGCTGCTCGTTTACTACACGGCCTGGACGATCGACCAGGGACGAAGACCCCCTAAGGAAGCGGCGCTGGCCAAGGCGTACTGTAACCAGTATGAACAGCGCCTCAACGACCTAGCCACCCGGATCCTTGGACCATCGAGTCTCTTGCGTGAGGGAACTCCCTGGGCCGCCTTTGACGGGGAATTGGCGGAATGCTATCTCTGGTCACCCAGTTACACCCTCCAGGGGGGGAGCGTGGAGGTATTGAAGAACATCGTTGCGCAGCGGGGACTCAATTTACCCAGAAAATAACATCTCCCTTTAATCTTTTTCCAAGAAAAGGAGGGCCAAAATGGATTTCAGCTTGAATGAAGAAACCAAGATGTTGAAAAGTAATGCCGAGAAATTCGTGAAGGAGAAATGCCCGAGTTCTTTCGTAAAAAATATCTTGAAAGAGGAAAAAGGATTCTCCGAGGCCCTCTGGAAAGAAATGGCGGATTTGGGCTGGCTGGGATTAGTCTATGGCGAACCATACGGGGGAAGCGGCGGAGATTTTTTCGATCTGTTTGTTCTCTTCGAAGAAATGGGCAAGGCCGTACTCCCGAGCCCTTTTTTCTGCAGTGCGGTTTTTGCTGGCTTGCTCATCAATGAAGCCGGGGATGAAAAGGTCAAGCAAGAATACCTGCCGGGGATCATTGCCGGAAAAAAGATTCTGACTGTCGGCCTCCGCAACGAACGGGGTCTTTATGACTACCAGGATCCGGCCATGGAGGCCCAGGAAGTTGGGGAGGGTTCCTACCGGATCAAAGGAACCCGCCTGCTCGTTCCTTATGCCCACGTGGCCGATGAAATTGTGGTGTGCGCCAAGCTCATGAAAGGTTCCAGGGATTGCGGGCCCACCCTATTCAAAACGAAAAGCCAAGGGCCAGGGATCAAAGTAATTCCCCTCAACACCATCACCGGAGAAAAGGACTTTGCGGTGACTTACGCCGAATTTCCCGCCAGGCAAACAGATATCATCGGATTGCCCGGCAAGGGCGCGGCGTATGTGGAAAAGATCATGCCTAAACTGATTGCCCTCAAATGCGGTGAAATGGTCGGGGGGTTATCCAAGGTGGTAGATATGACCGTTGATTACGTCAAACAGAGGGTTCAATTTGGGAAGCCCCTCGGGGTATTGCAGGTTGTTCAGCATTACTGCGCGGATATGACCACCTTTTTAGATACCGCGCGCACGATTGCCTATCAAGCCGCCTCTCTTATCGATGCCGGCCTCCCCTGTGCGAAAGAAGTGGCCATGGCCAAGGCCTGGTGCAGCGACGTCTATAAAAAATCGACCCAGATCGCCCACCAACTCCATGGGGGAATTGGTTTCACCGAAGAGCATGATCTGCATCTCTACTATAAACACGCTAAGACATCCGAGTTGGACTTTGGCGATTCTTGGTATCACCGGCAAAAAGTCGCCGAAGCCATGGGTTTTTAATTGCTGATATTTTAACGGCTGAGGGATCAGATCCCACCTCCCCATTTATTATAAAAAAGGGCAAAAGAATTTCATTTCTTCCAGCCCAAGGGGAGGGCTATCCATCTCCTTGCCAAACGTTCAGGCCACCCAGAATCTCATCATCTTTCTGGAGGAGCGGCAAGTACCCCCGATGGTGATTATGGCCGTTATTGGAAAAAGTTGAAGGAGGAAAACATGGAAGGCAAAGCAGAATTTCCCAACCTTCTGGCAGGGATAAAAGTTTTAGACTTCAGCCATGTTCAGTCCGGCCCAACCTGCACTGCCATGCTGGCGGATATGGGGGCGGAAGTCGTAAAAATTGAGCCTTTTGCCGGCGATCAATTTCGGCAACCCATGGAAGGCGCTAATTTTTTTAATTTCAACCGCAATAAGCGTGGCGTCGCCTTGAATTTAAAAACCAAAGATGGGAAGGAAATCGTTTTAAAATTGGCCAAAGAAGCTGACGTCCTCCTGGAAAACTTTGTACCCGGAGCGATGGACAGATTGGGATTGGGGTATGAAGCGCTCAGCCGGCTCAATCCAGGAATCGTTTATTGTTCCATCTCAGGGTTTGGGCAAAGCGGGCCGTTTCGGGACCGGCCAGCCTATGAACCCGTCCTGCAAGCCATGTCCGGGATCATGGATTCCACTGGTGAACCGGACCGTCCCCCGGTCAGAATACGTCCGGCAATGATCGATTATTGCACGGGCGCCAACTCCGCTTTTGCCATTGCCGCCGCTTTATTCGCACGAGAGAAGACCGGCCGGGGGCAAAGAATCGACGTGGCCTTGCTGGACGTGGCTCTCTTTTCTATGAGCCCCTACGTAACCCAATTTATAAGGAGGGGAGAGTTGCCTGAAAGAGCGGGCTCCGCTCAACCTTCCGGGGGTGCGATCCAGAATTTCGAGACCCGGGACGGTTTAATTTACGTTGTGGCCGGTACGGATCATATGTGGAAAAATCTTTGTAATGCCCTTAACCTCCCGGAGGTGGGCAACGACCCACAATATGCGACCCGGCAGCAAAGAGCGGAACGCAGGGTCAAGATCGCCGAGATCATCAATAACGAAACCCGCAAATATACGAGCCAGGAGCTGGAAACGAAACTCTTGGCTGCCGATGTAGCTTGTGGCAAAGTCCGCAACATCGGGGAGATCGTTCAGGAATCCCATGTGCAAACGCGGGGGATCTTAGAAGAAGTCGATTATCCCACCCTGGGAAAAATTGTCGCGGTTAAAACCCCCTTATTTTTTTCGGGGAAGTCTGCCCCTTTCCGACGGCGGGCCCCTATGCTCGGCGAAAATACCGGGGAAGTCCTGAAAGAGCTCGGATACAGCGACCAGGAGATCCAGGATTTGATCAAGAAAGGGGTCGCCCTGCAGTATGAACCCTGATTCTATTGAAAAATTTGGCATCCCGCCTCACCCTGCCTTTTCTCCCAACGGGGGAAGAAAGGAAGGGGTTGGGGGCCGGACAAGAAATTGGAGGAGAAAAAATGCAAGGTAAAGACCTAATTTTAGAAAAAGAAGGTCATGTTGCCATCTTAACCCTGAATCGACCGGATAAAATGAATGCCATCAATGCCGGAATGAGGGAACTTTTTCCTCAGGCCTTGCAAGAAGTCCAGGAGGATGATAATTTAAGGGCCCTCATTATAACGGGCGCGGGGCGAGGATTTTGTTCCGGCGCGGATGTTGCCGTCCAGGCCGCCCGCGCTGCCGGGCAGCAAGTAGACACCAGCCGTAAAACTATTCTCGCGTTGGTGGGGAACTTAATCTTGGCTTTTGAAAAGATCAACAAACCCATCATTGCTGCGGTCAATGGTATTGCTGCCGGCGTTGGATTGACGATTACCTTGGCCTGTGACATGCGTATCGCCTCCACCAATGCCCGTTTCGCGGCCATCTGGGTCAAACGGGGTCTGATCGCCGACGGGGGAGCAACCCTCTTGCTGCCTTTAATTGTGGGTATGGAGAAAGCCTTGGAGTTATCCTTTACGGGGGACATCATCGACGCCCGGGAAGCGGAAAGGATTCGTCTGGTCTCCCAGGTGGTTCCCCATGAAGAATTGCTGAACCGGGCGAAGGAACTGGCCCAAAAAATTGCCGGCGGACCGCCGATCTCTGTGGAATTGGTGAAAAGAGTAACGTGGGAAAAAATTCGCAACCAACTGCGGGAGCAATTATTGTTGGAGAGTTATGCCCAGAATATCTGTCGCACAACGCAGGATCAAAAAGAAGCGGTGAAGGCCTTTATGGAGAAACGCGAGCCGCAGTTTAAAGGTCTATAGGAAAGGATTTTCCTCAAATCTAAACCCCCCCACGCTTCCCGGCAGATGGAGAGAAACGGAAAGGGACGTGAGGGATTACATTCATCAGCTTTGGCCCAATTTCTAACGGCCAACAATGAGTAAGGAGGTTCCCAGTCCATGCGACAGAAACTTGCCGAAATAAAAGCCGAACGCGAAAGAGTCATTAACTTAGCCAGCCCCAAAGCCGTGGAAAGGCAGCACAGCCGGGGGAAGATGACGGCGCGAGAACGAATCAATTTTTTTTACGATCCGGGCACCTTTGTAGAGCTCGGCCTCTTTGCCAAACCCCGCATCACCGGTTTCGACATCGATCAACAGGACTTAACCGGCGATGGGGTCATCACTGGGCATGGGAGTGTCAAGGGTCGTCCCGTTTATGCCTATGCCCAGGACTTCACCATCGCGGGAGGGAGCCAGGGTTCGGTTCATGGAAAAAAAACGCTGCGGGTGATGAAGCAGGCTTTGAAAGCCCGGGTTCCCTGTGTCCATATGATCGATTCCGGAGGGGTACGGATCCAGGATGCGGTGACCCGTGATTTTAACGACTCCTACCAACTTTATTTCTACTATCACACGATCTCTTCCGGAGTGATCCCGCAAATCGGGCTTTTGATGGGTCCTTGTGCGGCCGGAGCCGCCTACTCCCCCATTCTTACGGATTTTCTCATCATGGTGAAAAAGACCAGCCACATGTACATTGCGTCCCCCACCCTGATCAAGTCGGTGCAGTTCGTTGATGTCACCGAAGAGGAAATTGGGGGGGCGAAGATGCACGCAGAGGTGAGCGGCTGTTGCGACGTCTTAGCCGAGAATGATGAGGACTGCTTGGGGAAATGCCAGGAGCTCTTGAGTTTTCTGCCTGCCCATAATCAAGAGGAGCCGCCGGTTGTCCCCACTGGCGATGACCCAAACCGGCGGGATGAAGAACTGCTTGATATCGTACCGGTGGATTCGAAGAAATGGTATGACATGCATCACGTCATTCAGCGCATCGTGGACCAAGGCCATTTTTTTGAGATCAAGCCGGATTTCGCCAAGAACATGATCACGGGCTTTGCCCGGTTAGACGGGCTATCGGTCGGTATCGTTGCCAATAATCCGAAACATAAGGCCGGATCCATCGATATCAACGCGGCTGATAAGGAAGCCCGTTTTATTCGTTTTTGCGATTGCTTCAACATCCCCTTACTCTTTCTGGTTGATAATCCCGCCTATTTGCCAGGAGTGGATCAGGAAAGAGGAGGAATTATCCGGCATGGAGCGAAGGTGCTGCACGCCATCTCGGAGGCAACCGTCCCGAAGCTCACGGTCTACATTCGGAAAGCCTATGGCGGAGGGAACCCGGCGATGTGCGGGGAGCCTTTAGGGTCGGATTTGCTTTTGGCCTGGCCTACGACGGAGATGGGGTTGATGAATCCGGATGGGGCGGTAAACATCATCTTTCGCAATGAAATTGCCGCGGCGAAAAATCCCGAGGAAGTTCGGGCCCGGCGGTTGGCCGAATATAAGGCCACCTTCGGCCGTTTCCCTTACCATGCCGCGGCGATGCGCTGGGTTGAAGAAATAATCGATCCAAGGGATACAAGACGTTTGCTCATTCAGGGACTTAAACTTTTTTCGCATAAGAAAGAGGAAAGGCCCTGGAAAAAACACGGGAATATTCCCCTTTAGCTTTTTTCGGGTGTAGGATTTTTAACGAAATTGCCACCCTTTGCGTTCCCTTTCAACCGGAGGCAGTCAAATACCTCAGGGGGAAAAGGGTATGGAAGGGAAAATGAAATTAAGCAAAATTTTGGCTGGAGGGGAGAATCTCAAAGAGAAAGGTCGGGGCTGACCTTTCCAAAAATGATAAAAATTGCCCGGAGGAAACAGTTGAATGAATAACCGCGTGGCATTGGAGCCGAAGGGAGAAAGTTCAAAAATTCAAATCTCCCAAGATGAAGAAGTCGTCCGGAAACGGGCATTGACGGGTCCATCGCGAAGGGCTGTCACGGTCATTGCTGTATGTTTTTCTCTTTTTCAAATCATTACGGGTTATTTCCCCCTGATCGCCATGTACCAAAGGATCATCCATGTGGCCTTTGCCTTCTCCCTTATTTTCCTGCTGTATCCCATCTCCCCCAAGCAGAGGAAAGATCGGATCAGCTGGGATGGTATTATTTTTGTGGGTCTCCTCCTTTACATCAGCTTCTACGTAGCCACTCATTTCATCGCGCGGGCGGGTGAAGTCGGGCTGGAGCCCCCTATGTATGAGCTGTTTCTGGGGGGGGCCTTGATCTTCTTGACGTTAGAGGCGAGTCGGCGAGCCACGGGATGGGCACTGGCCATTTTTTGCGTGGGCTCCCTTTTGTATGCCCGTTTCGGCGAGTGGCTTCCGGTAGTACTTGGCCACCCGAATTACTCCCTGGAACGGATCATCAGCGGCCTCTTCATGACCACGGAAGGTATTTATGGGGCGCTCACCGGCATTTCGGCGACTTTCATCTTCCTCTTTGTCCTTTTTGGGACCTTCATGCAGGAATCCGGCGCGGGGAATTTTTTCTTCGGCCTGGCTTCGAGCCTCTTCGGGCATATCCGGGGAGGTCCGGCCAAAATTGCCGTGGTGGCCAGCTCCATGTTCGGGATGATCTCCGGCAGCGCCATAGCCAACGTCTCCGCAACCGGGCAGATCACCATCCCGATGATGAAGAAAGCCGGCTATCGGGCCCATTTTGCTGGGGCCGTGGAGTCGGCTTCGAGCGTCGGCGGGCAGTTCATGCCCCCCGTCATGGGCGGATCTGCCTTCTTGATGATGGAGATCCTGGGGGTTCCCTATTGGTACATCTGCAAATCAGTCATCCTTTCGGCCATTCTTTATTACATAGGCATCTTTTTGATCGTGGATTTGGAGGCGGTGAAATACAACCTGAAAGGGATCCCCAAATCTGATTGTCCCAAGTTAAAAGAGGTTTTAAAGGAGGGGTTTCACTTCATCATTCCCGTGGCGGTGTTGGTATATCTTTTGATGATTCTCCATGTCTCTATGAGCCGGGCAGCCTTCTGGGCGGTAGTCTCCGTTCCCCTGGTGGCTTTTTTCCGTAAATCCACCCGGATGAGTTTGCCTCAAATTATTCGGGCACTGGAACGGGGGGCCATTAATTTTTTGCCAATAGCGGGCGTCGTCGTAGCCTGTAATATACTGGTCGGTATGATCACCCTCACGGGTTTGGGACTGCAGATTTCTTCCATCCTCATCGAAGTCTCCGGCGAATCCCTGCTTGTCCTATTGCTATTGACCATGGTCGCTTCTCTGATCCTAGGTTTGGGGCTGCCCATTATAGTCTCTTATCTTGTTCTGGCTATCTTGGTCGCCCCTGGCCTGGTCCAGATGGGGGTGGAGCCGATTGCCGCCCACCTGTTCATTTTCTTCTTCGCCTTGGTATCTGATCTCACTCCTCCAGTGGCTCCAGGGGCTTTCGTTGCTGCCGGAATCGCTGGCGCCCCCATGATGCGCACTGCCTGGATGGCCTGCCGGCTGGGATTGGTGGTTTATCTCCTTCCATACATGTTCGTCTATAACAACGCCCTGCTCCTCAAAGGGAGTGTCCAAAGTATTCTGCTCTCTGTGGTCACCGCCTTCATAGGGGTCTATGCCCTGGCCTGTGGGATCCAGGGTTTTATGGTCCGGGAGACTAAAATTTACGAACGGATCCTTTGCTTCTCGGCTGCTATCACCCTGATCAAACCGGGTTGGATTACTGACATTATCGGTGTAGCCTTGCTGGGATTTGTTTTATTCGTTCAGAGGCCGACATTTTTCATTGACCTGCTGCGCCGGGGAAAAAGCCTGAATCAGAAAATTGCCAGGAGTTCTGAGCCATGAAAAAGGTTCCCCCAAACGGAATGGTGGCCTGCAGGGAGGATAAAAAAAGAAAGGAGGAGGTTCGTATGAAGATCAAGGGAATGAAACGGGGTTTGCGGTGGTTTTTCATCTTCGGAATTGTTGGAACCTTTTTATGGCTGGGCGTTCCCGCTTTCGCGCAGCCGCCGGAGAATTGGACCACGGGGATAGCCTATGATGTGGTTCCGGAAGCCAAAATTACCAAGGTGGGTTGGTATATGGGAAAAACCGGGTCTGGGCAGATGTTGGTCTACGAAGTCGGGATTAAGAATGTATCCGATAAACCCTGGCGGTTTAAGCTAACCATTTATCCCATCGGCACAGAGCCAATTGCTGGATATTACCCCCGCACGGTGAAGAAAGGAAAGCCTCTGGCCCTGGAGCCCAACAAGGAATTGGTTCAGAAATTTCCCGTATTTCTCAAGGAGATGCCCAAAGGCTTTGCTCTAGTAGTTAGCAAGATGGAAGAATAGGTTTAAGAAAATTGCTGCCGATTTAAAACGATTCCAGGCGGTGGGGGTGAATTCCAGGGGTTTGGGATGGCAGAAGTATATATTGAACCAGCCTTTAAGGCCGAAAAGAAAGGAGGAAAACATGAAGAAAAGGATAATGATCATAGGGATCATCTTGATCATGACAATTTCGCTGGGGGTAGCCCGCGAGGGGGCTGCGGCCTCAAAAAAATATCTCTCTTTAGGCACTGGCAATCCTGCCGGAACTTTTTATTTCATCGGAGCGGGTTTTGCCAATCTGATCAATAAGCACGTTCCAGAAGTGCGCGTCATTGCCGAATCGACGGCAGCCTCCGAAGAGAATTTTCATTACATCATTAGAAATAAAATGAATTTAGGCATGGTCGCCATTCATGTGATCGATCCCGCTGTGGAGAGAAAGATGGACTTTAGCGGATTGCGCTTGATTGCTCTGGGCCATACCAGCGACCGGCACTGGATTGTTCGGAAGGACTCTCCCATTAAATCTATCTCGGATTTCAAAGGCAAAAAAGTGGCCGTGGGTCCCCCTGGAAGCGGAACGCTTGTTTCTTCCAAGATGGAGCTGGATGCGACGGGCGGATTGACTTTCAAAGATTTCACTCCTGCCTACCTCTCTTTCAGCGAGTCCATCACGGCTCTCCGAGATGGCACAGTCGATGTGGGATGCATTTCCGCCGGTTACCCCGTTGCCAGTATTTTAGATCTGTCGAGTAAAATTCCCATTCGTCTGATTCCTTACAGCGAAAAAGAAATGGATACCCTGATGGCCAGGCATCCTTTTTACGTTCGGGTAGTCCTTCCGGCTGGAACATATCCGGGGGTCGATACGGCTACTCTGACTCGAGGAATTGCCACGGCGATATTTTGCCGCAAAGAGTTAAGCGAGGATTTGGTCTACCGGATGTTGAAAGCTATTTACGACCACCCCAAGGAAAAAAATGCCCTTCATCCCCAGGCCAAGCAGTGGAACATGGAGACGATGTTCCGGGGAGCGGAATACACAACGAAATATATTCCCTTCCATCCAGGTTCGATTCGATTTTTAAAAGAAAAGGGGGTCTGGAAAGAAAAATAAATGATCTTTCCAGGGGGGGTCAAAAGGAATAAGAAAAAAACAATCTCTTTCTCTGGAAACGGGTAAGATAAAAGGTTCTTTTATCTCATCGGCTATCTCATCGGCACTGTCTTGGTGAGTGCAATCAAGAAAGGAAGGAGAGGATCATGTCCTTCGAGACAATTTTGCTGGAAAAAAAAGAAAACATTGGAGTCCTGACCCTCAATCGACCAGAGCGGATGAACGCCTTCAACGAAAAGATGGAAGCTGAGTTCGTGCAAGCGCTTCAGGAAGTAAGCCAGGACGATGAAATGCGGGCGCTGGTGGTGACCGGCGCCGGTAAGGCTTTTTGTGCGGGTGCGGATGTAGGGAGAATGTCCGGTGAAGAGAGGAAACCGAAAGGGGCAGAAGAATTCCGGCGCGGATTCCGCAATATCCAAGGGATCATCCTGGGACTCCAGCGATTGGAAAAGCCCACGATTGCCATGGTCAATGGCTCCGCCGTCGGCGGCGGTTTTGACCTGGCCTGCGCCTGCGACCTGCGCACGGGCTCAGAGAATGCCCGCTTCATGGTCGCTTTTACGCGCATCGGCCTTTTTCCAGGCTGGGGTGGCACCTGGCTTTATGCGCGTATTATCGGAATTCCCAAGGCTGCCGAGATGCTTTTCACCGGAGATTTTCTGGAAGCCAAAGACGCCGAGCGCTTTGGTTTGCTGAACAAGTTGGTCCCAGCGGCAGAGTTAGAAAACGAAACGATGAGCCTTGCCCGCCGTATTGCCAACGGCCCGCCGGTCGCCCTCCGGCTGGCGAAAATGCAGCTTTACAAAGGCTTGGAGATGGATTTAGAAACGGCCATGCAGGTCGCCGCCGCTTGTGAAACTATTACGCTGACTTCGGAAGACCATAAGGAGGGCGTTGCGGCTTTCCGGGAAAAAAGGATACCCCAATATAAGGGAAAATAATCATTAACCGCAGAGATCACGGAGAACGCAGAGAAATCATAAGGTCAAAAATTTAATTCCAAGGCAAAGATATAAATTTCATTTTTTTGGGAGTTTTTGCTCTTGCTTAAATTTTTATCTACACGATCTCAGCGTTCTCTGCGGTGAAAATTCCACGCCTTTAGATCAGGAGGTTAAAGGATGAGTCCAGCGGGGGGTGGCCATACGACGGCCAATAGGCAACTTGAGGCCCTTTTACATCCTAAAACTGTAGCCGTCTTAGGAGCTTCCCAGGATACCAGCAAACTCGTGGGAAAACCTATTTTTTTTATGCAACAGCACAAGTATGGGGGAAAAATCTACCCGGTTAACCCTAAATATAAAGAGATCTCCGGCCTAACGTGTTACCCCTCCCTGGCTCAGGTTCCGGGTGAGATAGATGCGGTCATCATTGGGCTGCCGGCCGAAAGCGTGCTGGATGCGGTCAAGGAGTGCGCCGAACGGAAAGTAAAATCGGTCATCGTCTTCGCTTCCGGGTTCGCCGAAATCGGGGGAAAAGGCGCGAAGATGGAGGAAGAGCTGCGCGGCTTGGCCCAGCAAGCCGGCATGATCCTCTGCGGGCCCAATTGCCAAGGGGTTGTCAACCTCCATGAAGGAGCTACGCTGAGTTTTACCCCGGCCTTAGAGCGGAAACCATTGCAGGCGGGGAAGATCGCCTTTGTGACCCAGAGCGGGGCCATGGGCGGGTCCCTTTTCAGCAATGCCATGCAGTTGGGGATCGGGTTTAGTTACTGGATCAGCAGCGGCAACGAAACCGCCCTGGAATCCGCGGATTATATGCATTATCTCGTCCAGGATCCCCAAACCAGTGTCATCCTGAATTACAGCGAAGGGTTTCGCGATCAGGACAAATATATCCGGGCGGCCGAGGCGGCCCGCCAGGCGGGGAAACCGATTGTGGCCCTGAGGGTGGGAAGGACGCCCGTAGGCCGAAAAGCGGCGCAAGCCCACACGGGGGCGGTAAGCGGCCCCGATCACGAAGTCGAAGCCCTCTTCCAGCGTCTCGGAATCCTCAGAGTGGATGATGGGGACGAGCTTTTGGAAATTGGCAATGTTTTGGCCCAGGGGCGCTTTCCGCAGGGAAAGAATGTGGGTATCCTTTCCACATCCGGAGGAGCTGGAGGACTGATCGCCGACCAATGTGAAGTGGTGAAACTGGGAGTGCCAGAGCTTCGGGGTGAAACGCGGGAGGAATATGTGAGGCTCCTGCCCTATTTTGGCTCGGCCCTGAACCCCGTCGATACCACGGCCATGTTTTCCCAGTTTCTGGCCAAAGATCCCGAGTACTTCAAAAGGTTACTGCGGCCTATGGCGAAGGAGAAGACGGTTCACAGCATTATCCTGATGATCACCATGTCGACGGGAGAACGGGCCAGGAAAATGGCCAGAGACATTGTGGAAGTTTACCAGGAGACGGATAAACCCATGGTCGTTTCCTGGATTGCCGGTAACCTTGCCGAAGAAGGATACCAAATATTGCGGGAGGCTGGGATTCCGCTCTTTATGAACACAAAAAAGAGTGTGCAGGCACTGCGAGCCTTGATCCGATATACTGAGTTACTGCCAAAAGCATAGGCTGGCTAAGAGGGGCTGGAAGGCGAGATGCCATAATCTTAGAAAATTGATCAAAGGAGAGAAGATGGGATATTCGACCCTTTTATTGGAAAAAGTTGGAGAGATCATGGTGCTGAAGCTCAATTTACCGGATGCTCTAAATCCCATGACCCAGGAGATGAGCTTGGAATTCCGCCAGGCCATCGAACAAATCGGGGGAGATCCGGAAATTAAAGGGTTGATCCTGACGGGAAGCGGACAAGCTTTCAGCGCCGGCGGGAATCTCAAGGAGATGAAGTACAGGACCGAGGCCCCCCCTTTCCGCCACAAAGAAGAAGTCCGTCAGTTTTATCGAAAATTCTTGAGTATCCGCAACCTCAAAATTCCCACGATTGCCGCCGTCAATGGATATGCCATCGGTGCCGGAGCCTGTCTCCTTCTCGCTTGCGATATTCGGATCGCTTCGGAAAAAGCAAAATTTGGGTTTACCTTTGTAAAGATCGGCATGCACCCAGGAATGGCGGCCACCTATCTGCTTCCTCGCGTTGTGGGGACGGCCAAAGCCTATGAGTTGTTGGCTACCGGAGACATTATCGATGCGGTCGAGGCCTATCGCATCGGCATGGTGAGCAAGGTGGTAAAGGCGGAAGAGTTAATGCCGACCGCCTTGGAACTGGTTAAAAAAATTGCCTCCATGCCCATGGTGGCCGCCAAAACCATGAAGGAATCTATTTATATAAACTTTGAGGAAGCGAACATCGAAGTAGCCCTGGACAGAGAAGCGGCGCACCAAGCCCTTACTTTCACCACCGGGGACATTAAAGAAGGAATCGCCGCAACCATAGAGAAGAGGAAAGCGAAATATTCGGACGATATATGAAACCATCCCGCACCAGGCGGGCCTGCTTGCGCAGGAGTGACGGCTTTTCTGACTTTTTACGATTACATCAAAATGGTCAATTGAAAAATGCCAATTTTTCTGTAAAACCCTAATCATTTTGAAATTTGCATTTTAATTTTTGCATTTTGCCTTGAAGTTTAGCCAATTTTTTAAAAAAGCTAAGCTGTTATTAAGGGGAAAAAATGGAGTTTAAAAATATTCTTTGGGAAAAAAGAGAGGGCGTAGGAATCATCACGATCAACCGTGAAGATGTGCGCAACGCCTTGAAAGCCGAGATTCGGGAGGACATCGCCGCCGGGCTGCAATTGGCGGAGAAGGATCAAGAAGTGCGGGTCGTGATCATAACGGGGGTAGGAGAAAAAGTATTCAGCGCTGGAGGCGATATCAAGCAAATGGCCGAGAACACCATGTGGGATATTTTAGAGAGGAGATTTGATATTTTTGCCCAGATTCATCATTTTCCCAAACCGATCATCGCGGCCATCAATGGGTTAGCTCTGGGGGGAGGATGCGAGCTGGCCATGGCCTGCGACTTCCGGGTAGGTAGCGAAAACGCACGGCTGGGGCAGCCCGAAATTAATCTGGGCATCTTTCCGGGCGGCGGAGCCACCCAAAGGTTACAGAGGTTAGTAGGGGCGGGACGGGCCAAGGAACTGGTCTTTACCGGAGATATTATCGAGGCTCAAGAGGCTGAACGAATCGGCCTCCTGAATAAAGTTTTTCCGGCAAAAGAATTGATGCCCCAGACAATGGCCATCGCCAAAAAGATCTGTAGCAAAGGCCCCTTGGCTTTAAAACTGGCCAAGATGGCGATGAATATGGGGATGGAAACCGGTCTTCAGGTTGGTTTAGGCTACGAAAAACTGGCCAGGACCCTGGTTCATGGCAGTGAGGATCGCCTGGAAGGCATGCGAGCTTTTGTCGAAAAAAGGAAACCGCAATTTAAGGGACGGTAAAAGAAGAATAGGAATACGTCAGACCAATCTTAGCCGGGGATGTCCTGGTCTTTAAAAGCAAGATTACGCAGGCATACAAAAGGATGGGCAAGCTAGGGGGGAAGAATTATATTGAAGCGGAAGTCTTCGCTGAGAACCAGCGCGGGGAGAAGGTGATTACGGGTTCGATTGTCGCTGAGGTTCTGAGCAAGTCTGCGGCTTGAAGAAAGGGAGAAGAAGAATGAAGGTCCGCCGTTTTGACCATATAACCATAGCCGTCAAGGACTTGGATGCGGCCATGGAAACTTTTTCCCGTTGTTTCAACCTGCAGGCCAAAGACCGCCGGCGCGTCGAGCACCTGGGCATGGAGAATGTATTCCTGCCTTTTGGCGACGGGGCCATCGAATTGGCGGCTCCCTTAAAAGATGCCGATGCCGCAGATCAGGTGGAGCGGTTTTTGGAACGGCGGGGAGAAGGCATGATGAATCTTTGCCTAACGGTGGAAGATGTAGAGCAAGCCATCGCCCACTTGCAAAAATGCGGCGTGCGAGTCATTGAACATAAGGACGCCGATGGCGATAAAATCGCCATGATCCATCCGAAAGATATGCACGGGGTCATGATCGAGATCCGGCGGGGAAAACGGCTGATCCGGGATGCATGAGGAAGGCAGGAACAAGGAAATGATCCATCACTCGACCCGGGAATATTGAACTTTTCTTGCGAATATGGTATCAATGAATTTTTAAAAACCCAGACTAATTTTGAAATTCGCATAATTCCCCCCTCACCTTTCTCCTCTCCCCCAAAAGGGGGGAGAGGGCGGGGTGAGGGGGGAAAAGTAGACCGGATGAAGTTCCATTACTTTTGCGAAACTAAATAAATCCGCAGAAAAGGAGGAAAAGAAAAATGCGAAGAGATTCAGTAACCGCCAAATTTTTCGCTTGGGGATTGATTTTCGTTTTTGCCCTCCTCGGATGCCGGGCAGCGGTTAAGCCGACTCCCGAACAAGAACCGGCAGGCATTCATTACAACATAACTCAGGAAGCCAGGCTGATGAAGGTGGTCATCTATGAAGGGGAAAAAGGCTACTGGTGGGTTGACGTAAGTCTGAAAAACGTTACAGATAAACAACAGGCCTTCCGCGTTTCCGCCAAGGTGGACGATTGGGCTCCGATTGCCTCCTTTACCGGAGGCAGCAAGAGGAGTGCTTTGGCCCCCCAAAAAGAAGGGATAGTCAAGTTGAAAACCCTATCTAAAAAATTACCGAAAATTTTAACCATAGAGATCATCCCCTATCCATAAGCGGAATGAAAAGGAAAAATATTCCTTTCATCATCCTTTTTCTCTTCTCTTTGACTGCCTATAAGGGTGGTCTACTCTTTGCCCGGGAAGGCACCTGGGTGGCAATCGATATCCTCAAGGAGGATGAGAGAGAAGAGGTTCTCCAAGTAAAGGTAAAAGAGGGTTCAACCCTGAGCCTTGCCTTTACCCACTCGTTGTACCATACTCCCCAGATAGAAATTTATACGGTCCTGGCTGAAAGTCTGCTTCTCCGCGAGATCCATTTTGGCAATCTCGAAGCGGCCGGGTATTACGACCCGAATCCCCGGGGTGATTTATATCTCGAAGGGAATCTCTGGAAATTCAAACTTTCAGACCCGATTCCTTTCCAAATTGTGAGGATGAGAATTCCTTATACAGTCCCTTTGCGGATTACCATCGATGGCTCCACTCACTGGGTTCCCCGAGAGAAGGATCGAGGAGCTCTTTTAACTATAAAATTACTCTTCCCTGAAACCAGGGGCAGAGCAGGAGCAAAGAGTTAACCCGACCGTATGGAATTGGCGGGGTTTGGAATCCAGATACGCCCGAGATTTTTTTAAGGACAGCCTTCAATAAAAACGAAGACGAAAGGAGGGTATCAGAATGAAGACTCTACGAAAAGTTTTAGTGGTGTTGGTAGCAATCTCTATAACCCTATCCTGGGGGACGGCCGCCGAGGCCGCCAGAAAGAAATACCTCTCCATCGCCACAGGTGGAACCGGGGGAGTCTATTACCTTATCGGCGCTGGCATAGCGAAGCTGATGACCAAATACGCGCCGAATATAGAGGCCACCTCCGAGACAACAGCGGCCGGGGCGGAAAATACTCGCCTATTGGGCACAAAGCAATGCGAAGTCGCGCTCTTAGATGAAACGGCACTCCGGAGTACAGTCGCCAAGACTCCTGGCGTGAAAATAGAGGATTTTCGGGCCATCTTTTCCGGCCACCCGATGTTTAGCCACATTTTCGTTTATACCGACTCCCCGGTCAAAGATATCACCGATTTCAAGGGCAAAAAGGTGGCTGTGGGGGCACCGGCCAGCGGAAATGAAATTATTGCCAAAGCCGTTTTTGAGGAATATAAATTGACCTATAATGATTTTAAGCCCCAGTGGCTCTCTTTTGCCGAGCAGGCCAGCGCCTTCAAAGACAGGAGCATCGACGTGGGGATTATCACTGCCGGAGTTCCGACGTCTTCTGTGGTAGATATTACAACGACCGTGCCCATCCGTTTCCTTTCTTTGCCAGAAAACAGGGTGAGATCGATCGAAAACAGGCATCCTGCTTTTTTCCCCAACACCTTGCCGGCAAACACGTATAAGGGTCAGACGGCTGCCATCATGGGGTTAGGCTCCTCGGGTACAATCACGGTCCATAAAGATATGGACGAGACAACAGCCTACTGGCTTTGCAAAGTGATTTCTGAGCATTACAAAGAGCTGGCGGAAATTCATCCGGCGGGTAATGCCTACCGGCTGGAGCGTATATACGATGGGATTGGAATATCCTTCCACCCGGGGGCAATTAAATACCTTACGGAGGTGGGGGTCTGGCAGAAGAGACCTGCCCGATTCAAGTAAGTTCCTTTCTTGGCCTTGGTAAGAAAGAACCGCGTCCTGAGGAGGTTAAGTTATGCGCCAGTTTCGGGGGACGATGGCCTTTGTCATCATGACGTTGGGCGTGATCTGGTCTCTATTCCAGCTTTGGACTGGCGGCATCGAAGTGATGGTAGCCATGCGGCAGCGGGCCATCCACCTGATGTTTACTGAAATCTTTATCTTTCTATTGTATCCCATGCGAAAGGAGTGGGTCAACAGCCGGCTGGCTTTTGTTTTCGATGTAATCCTGGCGGGGCTCAGCGCGGCCACAGGGATTTACATCTTTCATCAATATGAAGTGCTCACCATGCGCATTGGGCTCATCACGACTCCGGACCTGGTCTTGGGGACAATCGCAACGGTTCTCTTGATCGAGTCAACGCGCCGAGTCATCGGGCCAGTCATGCCGGGAATCGCCATCGTTTTCCTCCTCTACGCCTATTTCGGGCGCTACGCCCCCGGAATTATCGACCACCGGGGGTATACCTTGAGCCGCATCGTCAGCCAGATGTACCTGACCACGGAAGGCATCTACGGACTGGTTCTCGGCGTATCCGCTACCTTCATCTACCTTTTTGTGCTATTTGGGTCATTCCTGAAAGTCTCCGGTGGGGGGCAGATGTTTATCGATTTGGCCTATAGCCTGTTCGGAAAGGTCCGCGGGGGGCCGGCCAAAGTAGCAGTCGTCGCCAGCGGCCTTTTTGGTACGGTTTCAGGCAGTGCGGCTGCTAATGTGGTAGGAACGGGCACCTTCACCATTCCCCTGATGAAAAGCATCGGCTACCGGCCCCATTTTGCCGGAGCCGTTGAAGCGGTCGCTTCTTCCGGCGGGCAACTGATGCCGCCCATCATGGGCGCTGCGGCTTTCATTATGTCCGAGATCCTCCAAATTCCCTACATCAAGATCTGTTTGCATGCCCTGCTGCCCGCGCTACTCTACTATTTTTGCGCTTTTATCATGGTCGACCTGGAGGCTGCCAAGACCGGGCTCAAAGGGGTGCCGCCGGGAGAGCTGCCCAGGGCAAGGCAGATCTTGCGGGAACGAGGGTTATTGCTTTTACCCATTCCAGTGCTCATCTACTTCCTGGCCGTCGAGCAGGTGACACCGATGAAGGCCGCCTTCTGGGCAATCATTACGACCTTCGGCCTGATTGCCGCTCACCACGTATTGAACCTGCGGCGGGAAATGCAAACTCAATCCATAAGCCCCCGGGGCTTCCTGCAAGCGGGTGTATCCCTCATCCGGGAAACAAGCGGGGCGATGGAAGATGCGGCCAAGGGCACCCTCATCGTGGCCACGGCCTGCGCCACAGCCGGCATCGTCATAGGCGTAACCAACCTCACCGGGTTGGGGTTGAAACTTTCAGGTATCCTGGTCGATTTATCCCATGGTAACCTCCTGGCGCTGCTGGTGCTGACCATGATCGCTTCGATCATCCTGGGGATGGGCCTGCCGACGACCGCCTGTTACATCCTGCTCGCCGTCCTGGCCGCTCCGGCTCTGATAAAAATAGGGATCATCCCCATCGCCGCTCACCTCTTCGTCTTTTACTTTGGGATCATTTCGGCCATTACTCCGCCGGTTGCCGGTGCCGCCTATGCCGCCGCGCCCATCGCGGGCGTAGGACCCATGAAGATTGGTTTCACGGCCTGCCGCCTGGGGATTGCGGCATTTATTCTTCCCTATATGTGGGTGTATGGCTCTGCTCTGCTCCTGATTGGGGAGCCCCTGAAGGTGGCCTTGGGGGTAGTCACCAGCGTCATCGGCATCGCTGCCTGCGCGTGCGCTATACAGGGTTACTTGCTACGTCCCGTCAGCATGCTCGAAAGAATCCTTTTATTGATGGCGGCGCTATTCTTAATTAAGCCAGGCTGGATCACCGACGGGATCGGTTTGGCACTGCTCATTCCCGTGATCATTCATCAAGTGTTCTCTGCCGCCCGGGAGCGCAAGAAAGTTCTTTCCCCGGCGTCTGAAATATGAACAATCCCCTTACCCCTCCTTTTCCCCCCATAGCCCCTCTTTCGCTGCTTCCCGCCCGGCGATGCGGCCGAAGGCCAGACATTCTCCCAAATTTCCAGCACCCTGGTAGAGCAATCCGTAGAGAGAACCCAATTCCCCTGCGCTGTACAGCCGCGGAATGGGGCGCCCATCGGGGTAAAGGACCCGGGCCTTAGCATTGCGACGGGGTCCTCCCTGGGTGTTGATCAGGCAGGGCCATAACTTCACGGCGTAGTAAGGCCCCGGTCCCAAAGAGGCAAGTTTATCTTGCGGGCGATGGAATTCTGCATCCTCACCGCGCTGGCAGCTCTGCTTATACCGATCAACGGTCTTTTCCAGGAAGGTTCGGTCGAGGCCTGTTTTTTGGGCCAGGCCAGCAAGGGTATCATCAGCAAGGATCCAGCCCCGCCGTATTTCTTCTCCATTATCCTTGGACCAGGCATATCGCCCCCGATTGTATCCTATGGCCGTCACGCCTATCGGGCCCGTTTGGCGGGTGGCCTCATCGAAAATCAAAAAACAGGGGATACGGGGATAGCGTAAGCTGTGGGGGTCAAAAAAATCGACGAGAAAATTATAAGCATGAATGTCGGCGAATTCCGAGGCAAAGCGCTTCCCTTGCTGGTCCACAAAAATATAGCGGTAGGAGGGGGGGCGGATCATGAAAGCTGCTTCAAATTCCGGAGCCTTAAAGCCCAAAAGCGTGGAAACCCCGGACATATGCCAAAGGTCTGCACCCACCTGCTGGGCCATGCGTATGCCATCCCCCGTGTTCCCCGGCGTCCCCAAAGAATAATAAGGGTACCCTTTGAGATAGTTCATCTTCATCCACTCATCAAATTCAAAACCCCCGCAGGTGAGGATTATGCCCCTCCTGGCCTGCACGGCCTTTTCTTTTCCTTCCTTTTGAATAACAGCACCAATCACGGCCCCTTGGGAATCGGTCAGGAGGGCCTTAGCCGGCGATCGGTACCATACCGTGATGTTCCGGCTCTCCACCCGGGAGCGGAGAAAATTCCAGAAGGCGTTTTCATCCTCCGAGTTGGGTCCGGTTATCATTCGCTTTTCTACGGAATCCTCGCCGGACAGTTGCGGAAAGGAAGCCCCGCCATAGACATGAGTCCGGACACCCCGGCTTTCTAACCATTCCCGGTTTTTCAGGCATTCTTCGGCGTAGATCTGGATCATCTCCGGTTCCACGCCGCGGGAAACCCGGTAGCACAGGTTTTCCAGGTAACGGAATCCCCCGGCGAAGTCTTTCAAGCTCAGGAATCCGCCCTTAGAGATATTGGTGCTCCCCCCGCCTTTCTCCATTTTCTCCACTATTAAGACCTTGGCGCCTGAATCATGCGCCGTTACCGCGGCAACGGCCCCTGCCCCGCCGAACCCGATAATCAAGACCTCGGTCTCCTCATCCCATTTCATGATTTTAT
Organism: Pseudomonadota bacterium; assembly: GCA_018819135.1. GTDB lineage: Bacteria > Desulfobacterota > SM23-61 > SM23-61 > SM23-61 > JAHJQK01. The sequence goes on from JAHJQK010000166.1 coordinate 25,777, forward strand.
CTCCCCTTGAAAATAGGTTTATGACCTTCGAAGAAGGCTGCTTGCGCCCCAGCATCCTCCTGCCTGGAAAATGAATGTGGAGTTTCAGCGGGCATTGAATTTGACTGAGGGGCGTGGCCGGATTTTTAAGCCGAATGTGGTGGTTGGGATTTATATTGCTGCCGCAACTTCTGTGCTTGCGCCCAATCAAACCTTGCTCCGAGTTCTTCAAAGATAGATTCGGCCGTTTCCAAATGGCCGAAATTCTTTAAAAACTTGCCCATTTCCAGATAAGTTAATCCCAGTTCGTACCGTGCTTCCAGAGCATTTGCTGCTCCTAAACTCCGTTGCCACCAGCGCTGGGCGCGTCCCGGCTTGCCCTTGAGCCACTCTTGCGTTCCTTGCATGCGATAAGCGGCTATCTGCGCCGCTCGATCGAATTTGGCCTGTTTTAAGGCTATCGTACAGGCCTGTTGCGCCTTTTTCATTGTCGCGCCCCTTGCGGATTCCCCCACCTGCTCTGCGCCAATCAGATAAGCCTGGGCCAAGTGAAGGCGTACCGGAACGCAGGAAAAACCCCGCAAGCGATGTTCCCTGACCAGTTGACAACCTTCCTCCAATACGGATAGACCCTGTTGGATATTTCCCTGCCGAAGGTAGCACCGTCCCAGGATTCCGCTGGCATATACGACAACTTGGTAGTCCGGGACGCTTTTGAGCAGGTCAAGAGCCTGCCGCATCTTCGCTACAGCCTCATCCAACGCTCCCGCTTGATCCAAGGCGGCAGCCAGCATAAATAACCCCCAGCCCATCGCCTGGTGATCAGCCGCATCCTGGCTGACTCGAATAACTTCCTGGCAAACGTTGAGGCGGTCGTTTATGTCCGCCGGAATCCAAAGCAGGCTTTCAGCCATTTTAACGCTGGCCCAGCAACGTAGATGTCCTGCTTCCCAGTATCCTCTGGCCGAGCGGCGATAATGTTCAAGGGCCCTTTCTCCATCCCCCAGGGCATGGTGCTCATGTAAGGCCAGGCCGAAATAGGCCTGCCCGATGGCTATGGGTTGCTGAATCTGCTCGGCCAGAGCAACGGCCCGGGCATGATAATAGTGAGCCAGCCTGGATGCCGGAACTGTGTTAAAAGCCAGACCGACCCCCATGGAGGCCAAGACCACTTCAACAGAAAAATCACACCGCTCGGCAAGATTCAATATCAATAGGGAATCGAGAACCAAACAGGGGGGAGCCATGAAATAATCCATCCAGGCCATAACCGAATAAATCTGGCACATTTCCTGTGAGATACTTTCTTTTTCACCAAGCTTGTTCTTCCAAAAAAATCTGGGGAAGAGACGATGGCCCATCTGGCGGATCAGTTGTTTAAATATGGCCAGTTGGACACCCCGCTGGGTATGAGGGTAAGGGTTTCCCAGGGAGATCAAGGTCTGGAGCAGGTATTCGCGGCCCGACTGGTTCTGCCCGCGGCGGAACAAGGCCTCTCCCATCTTGCGCTCCAATTTGGCCCGTTGTAAGGGATCCCAGCGGTCACCGAAGGCACGGGTGTAAGCTGCCAGTGCCTGACGGTAATGCTCCAGGGCTTCAGCATCTGCCGCTATTTTCCCTGCTTGGTCGCCAGCTTTGAACAGATAATCCTGGGCCTTCTCCCACTCTTCGGCCTGGGTATAATGGTAGGCCAGCAAACCGTAAAATTCGTCGAGACGGTCCGCAAAGAGTGCTTCCACGCATTCTCCTACGTGTCGGTGCAGTTCCTTTCGTCGCTGTCGCAGAATGCTCTCATAGGCGGCTTCCTGTACGAGGGCGTGTTTAAAAATGTATTCCATCTCTGGAATCCGGCTCTTTTCGCGGACGAGTTCAAGGTTCTGCAACTCCGCCAGGTGGCGATCCAATTCCCGGTCTGCCTCCATAATTCCCCGCAGCACGCGATAGAAAAAGATACGCCCGATGACCGAGGCCAGTTTGAGGACTTGTTTTACCTCATCATCCAACCGGTCAATCCGGGCCATGACCACTCCTTGCAGGGTATCAGGGATGGTGATCTGATCGACCCGGGCCGTAGCCTGCCAACGCCCCGTATTCCGATCACGAACAAGGGCGCCAAGGTCGATCAGCACCCGGATCATTTCTTCGAGAAAAAAAGGATTCCCCTCGGCTTTATGGAGTAGCCCCTCCCCCAGGCGGGGCATAAAGGTGTCGATGGGCAGCAGGTTGCGAACCAGTTGGGCACTCTCCTTCGGAGAAAGAGGTGTAAGGGCAATTTCCTGGTAGCAGTCGGCATAGTCCTTGGCAGCAATCTCTTGCAGGCGTGTTGACGGGGTTTCTGAGTCTGGCCGGCCCACGCCACATATGAGCAGAGGCACTTCGCGAACGAGCGGCAGAAGATGTTCCAGCAATAAAGCAGAGGAGTGGTCAAGCCAGTGTAAATCTTCAAAAATAAGGACTAACGGCCGCTCTTGCGCTAATTGGGCGAAAAATCTTCGGGTACTGCGGAAAACCTGGCGCCCCATTGTCTCACCGTCTAAATATTTAACCCGTTCCGCTAAGTTTTTAGGAACGTTCAAAGACAGTAAAGTAGCCAGGTACGGAAGAATTTCAGCTGGCTCTTCGGGAAACAAAGAACAAATGCGGCGCTCGAGTTTCGCCCAACGCTGTTCTTCGTGATCCTCAGCAGTAATGCCTGCGTCGGCCTGGATGATCTCCAGAAAGGGCCAATAGCTGATGGTCTGGCTGAAGGAGAGGGTGCGGCCTTCAAGCCATAAAAGGGGCTGGGGAGTCATCTGGCGTCTGACTTCGGCCACCAGCCGGGATTTTCCCAGCCCGGCCTCTCCGCTAATGGATACCAGGCTGCCCTGCCCGTCCAGCAAGCGATCCAGGCAGTGAAGGAAGGCAGCAACTTCTTCATCCCGCCCCACGAGGGGAGAATTGATTCCCCGCCCTTCCAGCCCGCGCCAGGAACCCGGTTGGGTCCGCAGACCCATGAGTTTATAAACGGGAACGGGGTCGGCCTTCCCTTTCACCCGGAGAGGGCCGAGATCTTTAAAGGAAAAGAGGTGATGGGTCCGCCGATAGGTGTCCGCTCCGACCAGAATCTCGCCTCGCTGGGATAGGTGCCCTAAGTGGGCGGCCAGGTTCACCGCATCACCCATGACGGAATAATCCTGCTGGCTGCGGGGTCCAATGCCCCCGGCGATGACCAAACCGGTGTTAATGCCAAAGTGGGCTTCCAGATGAAGGCCATGGACCGCATTAAACGCCGTGATCGCCTCCTGCATGCATAACGCAGCCCGGAGAGCGCGTTCGGGGTCGTTTTCGTGGGCGACGGGCGCGCCAAAGAGCGCCATAATTTCGTCGCCGATGAATTTATCCACTGTGCCCCCGTATTGGGTCACAGCCGGCACCAGTTGTTCGAAGCAGACGTTCATCAAGTCGCGAACTTGTTCTGGGTCCATTGTTTCGGCCAGGCCGGTGAACCCGGCAATGTCGGCGAACATCACAGTGATGAGCTTCCGTTCAGCAGGCAGGTCTAATCTGCCCCTTCTTTTCTTGTTCTCTTCCACCAAGAAACTCCGGAAGTTAAAGAAGGTCGGGTTGAGAATTATGAGATTGTGACGGTCTTTCCACTTTGCCAGGGTAAACCAAGGTGGAGCTACAGCGTGCAACTTACCCCATCACTTTTCACCTGTCAAGATATTTCGGATATTTCGGATAAGGCAGCATTCCTCCCAGGTTTTAAAAAAGGAAATTTGATGGCTTCGTAAAAAGTCCATCTGCGGCGTTGCGCTTCACCTTCGTCGTTGCGGCGTACATTGTAAGTACACCTCACTCCTCAGGTTTTGCGCGCCTTGCATATGGAGCTTTTTACTTTGCCATCCCAATTTTGACTTTTTACGAAATCATCAAATTTGACTTTCTCCAGAATCTTTAATAAGATGGAAAATTACTTTTTATGGAGCCGCAAGAAGATGAGAAACAAAATTCGAGACATCGTCATGATTTCACTTTTTACCGCCCTCACAGCCGTCGGGGCTTTCATCAAGATTCCCATCCCGCACGTTCCCCTCACCCTGCAAACCCTCATGGTTATGTTTGCCGGTTTAATCCTTGGAAGCCGCCTTGGAGCTTTAAGTCAACTCTTATACCTGACCATCGGCCTCCTTGGGCTTCCGATCTTCGCTCTGGGAGGTGGGCCAGGATACGTTTTACAACCTTCTTTCGGCTTCCTGGTTGGCTTCATCGCCGGAGCTTTCGTCATCGGCAAAATAATAGAAAAAGATGAAAGTTTAAGTTTCTCCCGCACGTTGGCCGCCCTGCTCATGGGGCAGGCGGCTATTTATTTATTGGGCCTCTCTTACCTCTATTTCAACCTTAACTTTATCGTCCATAAACCCGTCTCTTTATCCACAACATTAAAAATAGGCTTTCTCGTGTTTATTCCCGGCGATATTTTGAAAACCGTTGTTGCCGCGGCGGTCATGGCCCCCATCCGTAAACGACTTATCCTTATTCGCCAATAACTTAATTGTATAGGAAATTCCTTTTGGGACACGGATTCACCCTGTTAGATGTTTACTATCTAACAGGGTAAACACAGATTATCAGGATAAACTAAAAAAAATAATTATCCGCAGTTATCTGCGTAAATCTGCGTCCTATTAAATTGTATAGGAATTTGCTTTTTTCAACTTTAATCCCGCCTGCGGCGGGATCACTTTAGACACTTGACACGTATACTTTATTTTTTCTTAATCATGGTTTTAAGACTCTGTGATCCCTGTGTCCTTTGTAGCTAAATTGTTGATATTATTAGATTTATATTTTTTATTTTTCCCCTTGACAGAGTGAGTTTTATTCCCTATTTTTAAATAGGTTAAATAGGCTCGAAATAAGAAAAGAACCCTCATAGGTTTATTCGCTTTCCCCAGCCTTCTTTTTTAAACCCTCATAAACTTATGCGTATCACTTAGGCGTTTCGTTATTAAAAGGGAATTTAAATTAATGTTTACCGCCAAAGAGATCCTGAATAACTGGGAAACAAAGCTGATGGAAATGAACAAGCCCATCAGCGCATTGAACCTGAAAATCGAGGATACATTCCTCAAAAAATTAATCGGCCGGCTCTATGCCGAGCTGGAACAGAAAGGAATTATTTTCAAACCAAAGTGTTACCTCACGGATACATGGGGTTGTCCCAACAAAGTTCCTGTAATTGGAATTCCCTTTTATTACGCGAATTCCACCCTCGCCCAAATTGAAGATAAAATGCACGGAGATTTGGAAGACGAGCAGGAAATCATTATGACTATGCGCCATGAAGCCGGCCATGTCATTAATTACGCTTACATTCTTTACAAATCAGAAGAATGGCAGGACACCTTCGGACGTTTTACTGAACCTTACCGGGATTATTTTCATCCCAACCCCAGATCCAGGGAATTCGTCAAGCACCTTTACCAACAAGTAGGCCAGTATTCCGGTAGAATCTACGCTCAGAAACATCCGGACGAAGACTTCGCTGAGACGTTTGCTGTCTGGCTCACCCCCCGCTCCAATTGGCGCCGGAAATACCAAAATTGGGGGGCCTTAAAAAAACTTCAATTCGTGGACCGCCTGATGAAAAAAATTGGGGGACGGAAGCCCTTGGTGACTAACGGGCAACTGATTCGCCCCCTCGAAAGCCTAAACTTCACTCTCCTCGAATATTACAATAAGAGCGAGGAGCGGTATCGGGAAAAAGCCCAGGGTTATGTGGATGATGTATTGAAGGAGATTTTCAGCACCAACGGCAAGGGGGAAAGGCGCATACCCGCCGGAGCCTTCATTGAAAAAAACCAGACCCAATTGGTAGGGATGATCTCTCACTGGACAGGAGAAGGAGTCTCCTCCGTGGGGCCTTTGATCGACAAACTGATCGCCCGGGCCAAAGGACTCAACCTCAATCTCAGCCCCCGCCGCCAATCCCGCAAACTGATCGAGGTCACCGCTTTGGCTACGACTTTGATCATGAACTACACTTATGAAGGAAAGTTCATCGTCCGCTAAAAACCTTCATTGGCTCTTCTTCAGCCATTCTTGGCGGTATCCCTGTAAGTCTCGGATATAGAACTCGATCAGTTCGATGAGCGGACCCCGGGGAAGAAGCGCTCCAGCCAGAGTGTATACTTGAAGATGCCTCATGATCTGGTAGTAGAGACTCTGGCTGTCATTACAGATGCCTACCAGGGGGCAGAGGAAACAATGGTTATTATAATCGAGGCAAAATAGATTCTTGGTCGAGCCGCACTGGAAGGCTTCTTTATAACGGGCAGGGTCGGCCTTTTCCAAGAGGAAATCGCGGATACGCACCCACTTTTCAATAGCCAGAGCAAATGGATCTTCGCCTTTTTCATGGCGCCATTCCATCTCCTCCAGGCCTAATAACTTGATCATCCGTAAACTTTCACCACCCTTTCCATCTTACCAGAATTCACTCCCCCGACTTATATGGTTTAAATATTTCACTTAGCCCCTTGAATCCTGGCATCCTGGAACCCGCGGACCCTTTATTTTATTATTCCATTGCCTTTCTGGAAACCTCAAAAATCACCCTCGTTTCCGGGTCCGGACACTGCAAAGTATAAACATCCTCTCGTCCGAATTCTTTCGGGTCTTCAGCCTTCCCCATCATATACAATGAATACTGGATGGCCCCCAGGGCTACAGCGCAGAGGCTGGTGGTTTCTCGGAGGTTGACCATCGTCCCTTCTATAACGATCTGATCCCCTTCTTTCACGTGGGAGCACTTACTGTCTTTAGCTCTGGCGATCACTTTGTACTGAGCCATCTTTCCTCCGTTCTTATCCCCATTTCATTAGCAGGGTGCTAAAAAAGTCCTTTTCCGTCAAGTAATGTCATAAGGTCTGCGGAAGTGGGAATCCAGTCTTTTCAAAGCCTTCTGGACTCCCGCCTTCGCGGGAGTGACGGTGTATTGGAGTTTTTCCGCATCTTGTTAGGACGCAGATTTTCGCAGATAAACGCGGAAAAATATCTTTTGTATATAACCCCAAAAACATTGCCTTAGAGCTGCATTCTTTATATTGTGTTTTTTATAAAGCATGGAATTTCACTTTTCAGATTGCTTATTCCCAGGCAAAAGCCTGCACCTACCAAGTAAATACAAATTCACGCATTTTTTGGGTTTATTATATCCTGAAAATCTGCGTTAATCTGCGCCCAAAAAAATCCGTTACTCCACTTCCAAAATCATCTCGATCTCCACCGGGATTCCGTTCGGGAGGGATTGCATGCCAACGGCCGAGCGGGCATGCTTCCCCGCTTCTCCGAAGACTTCGACCAGCAAATCCGAAGCTCCGTTAATCACCTTGGGTTGGTCTTTAAAATCTTCTGTGCAATTTACCATTCCCAAAAGCTTGACCACGCGTTTGACTTTATCCAGATCACCCAAGTTAGCTTTGACTGAAGCTAAACAATTCAGGGCCACGTTGCGGGCTGTTTTGTATCCCTCTTCGATGGTTAACTCTTTTCCGAGTTTTCCGGAGAGAATGGTCTTGCCATCGTTGTAAGGGCCGTGTCCCGATACGAAAAGAAGCTTCCCGGTTCTAACAACAGGCACATAATTAGCCACCGGCTTGGGCGCTTCGGGTAATGAAATCCCTAAATCTTTCAATTTCCTCTCGGCAGTCATCGTCATCCCCCTTTCTTTCTTTTTAGCAAGGTATAGATAAAAATATCTTTTTTACCTCTTAATGTCAATAAATCTTGCCACCTTGCCCACCCCATAAACCTCCTGCTTGCCTTCCGCAACCCTGAAATCACTGCCTATTTTAAATATGGCAGCTCTTTGACCCCCAGCGAATTTGGAGATGATCCTAAATAAACTTGCGGCGCTGGAAAGACAAACGGATTCCGGCCATACAAGGATATTAGAATAAAGGAATAAAGTGGGCATCCATTAGTAGGGACCTGGGATTAAATACGCGGGCGGCGAATCTTATCTGTTGGGGACCCGTGAGAAAGATCATAATCTGGTAGACAGTTTTGGGGATAGCCATAAGTGAAGGTTCCACCTACAAGTCTTCATACGAAGGCAGCCCTGAAAATTGACGATTACGGACAGAAATATGCAACAAAAAAGGCAGAGCCATTTCATGACCCTGCCTCGCTCTTTGACAATTAAATCTTGATTAACTTTTTAAACTTCTTCCTGCATCCCGCAAGGCTCACTGGACCAGAACCAAGAAAAAGCATGATGGAAAGTTCAGGAACAGGCCTGGATCCGGATTGGCGAGGATCTCCCCTCTTGAATTTCCCGCTTAATAGGGATGTGGTCTGAGTATGAAATGCGCTCTTTTTTCTTAACAATTGCCCGTTTACGTGCCGGGGTATCTATAGCCATAGCCCGCCACAGAAAGTTGGTTATCCACTCGATTTACCCCTTCGATACGGGCTACGGCGCGTTGGCAATCCTCTCTTAATACATCAGAAGTAACCACGCCTCCTAAAGTAACGACTCCTCTTTCGGTTTCAATGCTAATATGCCGAAGGTCGGTACCCAGGATGTCCACGAGTGAC
>JAHJQK010000167.1 GCA_018819135.1 Pseudomonadota bacterium
CCCCGCAGCTTGCTGCGGGGAACCAATGGCTGGGTTTCCAAAGGGGCGCCGCATCCCTTTGGTCGAGGGCGGGGTCAATGCCCCGCCCGAGAATGCGAGCGTGCAAGGTGGCCGTAGGTCACCTTGCCGCGAGTTTACTTGCTTCTTGCGCTGTCATCGATCGGGCTTCTCCCGGTTCTCCGAGTTGGGTTCCTCCGGAAGTTAACGGAGGCCGGCCTTTCGGGCTTGTCCGCAGGATTCTTCGCTGGAAGGACCCCCGTCCCTCGGGAGCGGAGCAAAGGGTGGAGGCCGAATCCCGGTCGCTGGTGGTGTTCCGGCGCCTCCCTTGACGGGTGCGGAAGAGGTCCCACGGAGAGGCGCTGCGGGAGTTGGTGAAGGACGGTTAGGGCCGAGTGATAGGGTTGATTACCCTTGAAGATATTCTGGAGGAGTTGGTAGGCGAGATTGAAGATGAACAGGCGGTTCATACCTTTCTAAACCGAAGAACGGTCCACCCCGTAAACCCGGAGGATGTGCCGGACGGAGGGGCCGTGGCGGCAATATTCCGTTATTGAAAGGGTTTCTTTCGTGAAAATTTTGAAGGCGGACCCATTCACCCGAAACGGAGGCAACGGATGAAGGTCGGAAGAGTGGAGACTGGATTCGTTGATGTATAATTTAATTGTATGGGAAATTCCTTTTTGGACACGGATGTACACAGATTATCAGGATAAACTGAAAAGAAAATAATTATCTGCGGTTATCTGCGTAAATCTGCGTTCTATTAAATTTATTTCCCGGAGGTTGAAAATGGTTCACAGGGGAAAAGCCTACACGATACCGGCGGCCGTTTTTGATGCGGTTATTTTTGATCTTGACGGTGTGGTCACCGATACGGCTTCCGTGCATGCAGCGGCCTGGAAAAGGATGTTCGATGACTTTTTCTCCCGGCATGCCGCCCGCAAAGGCGTTCCCTTCCAGCCTTTCGACCCGGACACGGATTACCGCCTCTATATCGACGGAAAACCGCGCGTCGACGGGGTAAGGAGCTTCCTCGGGTCAAGGGGGATCGAACGGCCCGAAGGCCGGCCGGAGGATCCGCCAGGCGCAGAAACCATTCGCGGCCTGGGCAATCTGAAGAATAAGGATTTCCTGGAACACGTTCAGGAGCAGTGTGCGGATGTATATGGATCAACCGTGGACTTGATCCACAGCACAAGAAAAAATTGCTGAATTTCTATTCAACTTGCGATTGGGTTGAGACGTTTATGATCAAAAAGAACTGTTTTTGTTCGCCAGATAGAAGATGCATTGGAAATGGTTTCTGAAAAAAATAAAGGATTAATATCATGGGACAATACAATCTGGACCGCATATTCAAACCCCGCCATGTGGCGGTTGTGGGAGCCAGCGAAGAGACGGGAACCATCGGCAACGCGCTGATGACGAACCTTATTGAAGGAGGGTTTTCCGGAACGCTGCTGCCGGTGAACCCGAAATACAAAACCGTACACGGGCATTCATCCTTCGGGTCTGTTTCCGATCTGGAGATGGGAGTGGACCTTGCGGTTATCGCCACGCCGATTCACACCGTCCCCGACATCGTGCGGGAATGCGTCGAAAATAAGGTCGGCGGCGCCATCGTTATTTCGGCGGGGGGAAAGGAAGTCGGCGAAAAGGGAAGAGAGATAGAAGAAAAAATCCGTGACACGGCTTATGCCGGCGGGCTTCGTGTCATTGGACCTAACTGCCTGGGCGTCATCCGGCCAGGCGTGAACCTCAATGCCAGTTTTGCGTCGGAGATGCCCGTGGTCGGAAATCTGGCCTTTGTTTCCCAGAGCGGTGCAATCTGCACGGCGATCCTCGATCTGGCTTTCAAGGAGCACATCGGCTTCAGCCATTTCGTCAGCACCGGTTCCATGGTGGACGTGGATTTCGGAGACATCATTGATTATCTCGGAAACGATTCCTCGGCGAAAAGCATTCTGTTGTATATCGAAAACCTTACCAATTTCCGTAAATTCATGAGCGCCGCGCGCTCGGTGTCCCGAGTCAAGCCCATCATTGTCCTGAAATCGGGCAGAAGCCCCGCCGGCGCAAAGGCCGCAGCATCCCACACGGGGGCCATGGCCGGGGAGGATGCGGTGTACGACGCCGCCTTCAAGCGGGCAGGCATCGTGCGGGTGGACACCATCCAGGAACTCTTCGACTGCGCAGAGCTGATGGCGAAGCAGCCTCGTCCTCGCGGTCCGCGGCTCGCCATCGTCACCAACGGTGGGGGGCCCGGCGTGATGGCCACGGACACCCTCGCCCGCTACGGACAGGAACCTGCTCTCCTTGACGCTGAAACCGTGCGGAAACTCGATGCGTTCCTGCCGTCCTTCTGGAGCCGGAGCAACCCCATCGATATTCTCGGCGATGCTTCCGCGGAACGATTTCGCCGTGTTCTGGAGGTTTGTTTCGACTCGAAGGACATGGATGGTGTTCTCGTTATTCTTGCGCCCCAGGCCCTTACGAACCCGATTTCCGTGGCCGAAGCCCTGGCATCCGCCATGAAAAACCGACAGTATCCGGTGTTTACCTGCTGGATGGGCGGCAAAAGCATCGGGCGAGCCGTGGAAATTCTGAACGAAACGGGAATTCCCACGTATGCGACACCGGAGCGGGCGGTCAGGGCCTTTCTTTACATGGTTGAATATGCCAGGAACCTGGAAACGCTTTTGGAAGTTCCGCCCAAACTGACCCGGGACATGGCGTTCGATCAGAAAAAGGCCGGAGAACTGCTTTCCAGGGCGCCAGAGCGGGGATTTATGCTCGAATCAGATTCCAAGGAGATCCTCGCGGCTTACGGCCTGCCGGTGATCAGAACGGAAACGGCAAAGACCGAGGAGCAAGCCTCCCGTTTGGGCCAGGATATGGGATATCCGTTGGTCATGAAACTGCATTCCCCGGATATCACCCATAAGACCGACGCGGGTGGCGTCCGTCTGGATCTACGTTTCGACGCAGACGTCCGCACGGCCTACCGACAGATCATGCAATCCGCCCGCCGTTACAAACCCGACGCCCGGATTGAAGGGGTGACGATTCAGCCGTTTTTTTCGAACCCGGATTACGAAATCCTCCTGGGAGCAAAGCGGGACCCTAATTTCGGTCCGGTGATTCTTTTCGGAATGGGCGGAATTTTCACGGAAATTCTCAAGGACCGATCCCTGGGGCTTCCGCCCATGAACCGGTTGCTCGCCCAACGTCTCATGCAGGAGACAAAAGCCTATTCCCTGTTGCGGGGATACCGAAACCGCCCCCCCGCCGACATGGAGCGGCTCGAAGAAATGATTATCCGACTGTCCCAGCTCCTGATAGATTTCCCCGAAATTGCCGAACTGGACATGAATCCCGTTCTGATCAAGGACGGCAGTCCCGTCGCGGTCGATGCCCGCATCCTCGTTTCGCCGGTCGACGTACCTTCCTCGCTGCATCTGGTGATTGGCCCGTATCCGGAGGAGTATGAGTCCCATATGGTTACCGATGATGGGTTCCGAATTTTTATCCGGCCCGTCAAGCCTGAAGACGCTCCGCTTTTCACGGCCTTGTTCAAGGTGCTGTCGCCCACGACTATCTATTACCGGTTCTTCGGGCCGTTACAGGAATTGAAACCCGAGATGCTGGCCCGGTTCACCCAGATCGATTACGACCGGGAAATCGCGCTGGTTGCACTCGACGAAGATTCAGAGACGGACAGAATGCTGGGGGTTGCAAGGATCATCGGCGACCCGGATGGAAAAAAAGGCGAGTTCGCCGTTCTGGTCGGCGATCCTTGGCAAGACAAGGGCATTGGCTCGAACCTGTTTAAAAAATGCCTGTTGATCGCTGAAAAGCGAGGATTCCAAACCGTTCTGGGCGTTGTCTTGAAGGAAAACAGGGACATGCTCGCGCTGGGGGAAAAGCTGGGCTTTAAGATGAAAAAGGACCCTGATCCCGGAGAATATGAGCTTGTCATCCATTTCGGCTCAGCCGAGCTGACAGAGGGCCTTACAAATCTTTAACTCATTTTCTGATCCGATTACCGGCAGTTTCCCGCAACGCTCAGGCAAGGGCGAAGCCTGGGGAGCTACAACTGGCCGGCGAAAACGCATGGCAGGACCTTAAGGTAGGCCTCGACAGTGCGTGGGATGCACTCGCAGAGGCTGTTTTTCGGACTCCTATACAGCACTTCATGATACTGTTACCGCCGGTTTAATTTTTTTGCGCAGAATCAGGAGGTCAAGATGCGGCCATCGGTGAACGAGCAACGATCGGTAGCTTACTTTTCTATGGAGATAGGGATTGAGCAGAGAATCCCCACTTACAGCGGCGGTTTGGGGATCCTGGCCGGCGACACGCTCCGCTCCGCAGCCGATCTCAAGGTGCCGATGGTTGCGGTTACCCTCCTCTACCGCAAGGGGTACTTCCGCCAAAAGCTCGAGGCGGATGGGTGGCAGCGGGAAGAGCCTGCGGCATGGGCCGTCGAGGACTTTCTGGAAGAGATGCCCCAGCGAACCTGGGTTACCGTGGAAGGGCGAACCGTCCATCTCCGGTCCTGGAAATATGAAGTCAAAGGGACCGGCACCTTTACGGTGCCGGTCTATTTCCTCGACGCCGATCTCCCTGAGAACTCCGAATGGGATCGGACCTTGACTCATTCTCTGTACGGGGGGGACGAGCACTTCCGGCTCTGCCAGGAGGTGATCCTTGGCATCGGTGGCGTCAGGATGCTCCGGGCTCTTGGATATGACAAGATTGAGCGATTTCACATGAACGAAGGGCACTCGAGTCTTCTTACGTTGGAGCTTCTGGATGAGGGGGCAAGACAAGGCAGCAGAGAATTGATCATCCATGAAGATATCGAAACGGTCAGAGAAAAGTGCGTGTTCACCACTCATACCCCTGTCCCGGCCGGACACGATCAATTTCCATTAGATTTAGTAAATCGTGTGCTTGGGCATCGCCAAGTTTTTGTTGACATGAAAGATATTTTCTGTTGCGAAGGTCTTCTCAACATGACTTATTTAGCACTCAATCTGAGCCGCTATATCAACGGAGTTGCCAAAAAGCACGGGGATGTTTCAAGGCTTATGTTTGCGGGTCATACCATTGATGCGATCACCAATGGAGTTCATGCAGCCACCTGGGTATCCAGACCTTTTCAGGAATTGTATGATCGTTATATCCCGGGTTGGAGAGAGGACAATTTCAGCCTTCGGTATGCTCTGAACATTCTAAAGCAGGAGGTGTGGGAGGCCCATCACCAGGCTAAAAAAAGGTTGATTCAGTATGTGAACCATGAAACCAATGTTGGGATGAATGAGGATGTTTTGACTATCGGGTTTGCTCGACGTGCTACCGAATACAAAAGGGGTGACCTGCTCTTCCAGGACATCGAGAGACTTAGAACCATTTCATCGAAAACCCGTCCCTTGCAGGTCATTTATGCCGGGAAGGCCCATCCTCAGGATCAGGGCGGCAAGGAACTCATTAAACGAATTTTTCAGGCTAAAGAATCTCTCAAAAAAGAGATTAAGATAGCCTATCTTGAAAATTACGATATTGAACTTGGAAAGATAATGACTTCAGGGGTCGATCTGTGGCTGAATACACCCCAACCGCCTATGGAAGCATCTGGAACGAGTGGGATGAAATCAGCTCTTAACGGGGTCCCCAGCTTGAGTGTTCTCGATGGGTGGTGGATTGAGGGGCACATTGAGGGGGTGACCGGATGGTCCATTGGAGAGAGCAGGCGTGGAACTGGAGAAAGCAGCGATTGGTCAAAAGATGCCTCATCTCTTTATGAAAATTTGGAGCATATCATTCTTCCTCTCTTCTATCATGACCGAGATCGTTTTATTGACGTGATGCGACACGCGATTGCTCTCAACGGTTCCTTTTTTAATACTCATCGAATGATCCTGGAGTATGTGCTGAAGGCCTATTTTCGATAATCTCAGGCCGGCCTTCCGGCTGAACATGTGCCCTTGTTGTCGTCTGAAGAAGCAACTTCCCGGACCATCTGGGCCCCCATGTTCTCAAACTTATCTTCCAACTCAATCTCTTTGGCTACGGTGACCCCGTCTTGAAGTGGTCTGATCTTCATGCTTACCCTCTCCTTTCTTGGTTAATGGTTAATAGAAATACCAGGCCTTTAAATCTGGCTTCGGTGGTTTGTATGCAAAGGACACCATCGACCCTTCTGCCATAATTCACCTCCTTAAGATTTTGGCAGAAAAGACCTCTCAGGTCTGAGTAAAAAGAGTTTCGGGCTCTGGTCCCGTGGCGAGGGGACGTAGTACAGATAATCCTGCTTTTGCGGTCAGGATGGCAGTTCGGGCAATGAAGCCGCAATTCCAGGTTTGGATTTAGACAGCATCTCTCTGAGTTCCTCCCCCTGCACCACTTCCTTCTCCAGAAGAAGGCGGGCCAAGTCATCCAGGACCTTCCGGCGTTCGGATAAAATTCCCCGCACCCTTGCATGAGTTTCCTCGATGACCTTGGAGATTTCCTCATCGATCTGGGCGGCTCTTTTTTCGCTGTAGGTTTTGCCGGCGGAAAAGGTATCCGGGAGGAACATGGGTCGCCGCTCGCGTTCGTAGGTCACCAGGCCCAGGCGATCGCTCATGCCGTATTCGGTGATCATGGAACGGGCGATGTCCGTGGCTCGATGCAAGTCATTCTGGGCCCCTGTGGAAATCTCTCCGAAGACCAACTCCTCGGCTACTCTGCCCCCTACAAGAACGGCCAGCCGGTCCAGTAGCTCTGAACGGGTCATCAAATAACGGTCCTCCGCGGGCTGCTGCTGGGTATATCCCAGGGCGGCGATCCCCCGGGGAATGATGGAGATTTTGTGCACCGGATCGGCATGTTCAACCGATTCAGCCACAAGGGCATGCCCGGACTCATGGAAGGCGATGATCTCTTTTTCCTTTGAGTTCATCACCCGCTTCTTTTTTTCCAGCCCGCCGATGACCCGGTCGACAGCCTCATCGAAATCGGCCGGCCCCACTTTTTCTTTACTCTTCCGGGCTGCCAGCAGCGCGGCCTCGTTGACCAAATTGGCCAGGTCGGCCCCCACAAAGCCGGGGGTCCGGGCGGCGATCTGATGCAGGTCCACTTCCGGAGAAAGCAGAACCTTCTTGGAATGGATTCTCAGGATGGCCTCCCGGCCGTTGATGTCCGGCCTGTCTACCAGGATCTGCCGGTCGAATCGCCCCGGGCGCAGCAGGGCCAAGTCCAAGATTTCCGGGCGATTGGTGGCGCCCATGATGATGACCCCTTTGTTGGTTTCGAACCCGTCCATCTCCACCAGAAGCTGGTTTAGAGTTTGTTCTCGCTCGTCGTTTCCTCCCATCACGTTGATGCCCCGGGCTTTCCCTAAGGCGTCCAGTTCATCAATAAAAATAATGCAAGGAGCGCTGGCCGTCGCTTGGGAGAATAGATCGCGGACGCGGGCCGCGCCCACGCCAACGAACATTTCCACAAATTCGGAGCCACTGATACTGAAGAAGGGGACGTTGGCCTCTCCGGCTACGGCCTTGGCCAGAAGGGTTTTACCTGTTCCCGGCGCGCCGAGGAGGAGCACGCCCTTGGGAATCTTTCCCCCCAATTTCTGGAATTTCCCCGGATTCTTCAGGAATTCCACCACTTCCTGAAGTTCATCTTTGGCTTCATCGATTCCGGCCACATCGGCAAAAGTGATCTTGGTTCCATCCTGGGCAAAGAGCTTGGCCTTGCTTTTGCTGAAAGACATGACCCCCACCCCCGGCCCCATCTTTTTCATGGCAAAGCGCCAGATCAAGAAAAAAAGCCCGATGGGGATGATCCAGGAAAGAAGGGTGCTCCAAAGTTTACTCTCATAAAAACCGGAATAGTTTACCTTCCGTTCATCCAGTTCCTTAACCAGGTTGGGGTCCTCCACCCGGACCGCGGCGAAATTTTGATCCTTTTTCTCCTCTTTTCCCTTTATTGTTCCGGTGATGTTTTCCGGGCGGATGGTCAAGCTGCTTACCTGTCCTTCGGCCAGGTATTGTTTGAACTTGCTGTAAGGGATCATCTCCACTTTCGGGGAAAGAAAGTATTGTTGCACCAGGGTAAATAAGAAGAAGACGATCAGGAAATACCAGATACTGAAGTGGGCCTTGGGGGGCAGCCCTTTCTCCTTTCGCTGGGGGGGCTGGAAACCAAAGAAGGAGCTGAGTTTATCTTTTAAATTTTCCTCTGGTTTTTTTTCATTGAATGGCACATCCACCTCTTTCAATCAAAATTACGCCTCAACCGGAAGAACGAAAAAAGGTGACCCACATAAAATAAATTATGGATCACCTTTAACAGCCATATCAGTTAGCTCATTTACTGATAAGAACTTCAAGCCCCTTGGCGCATGCTTGGGATACAAGAGAGTCAGCCTTTTCTTGCCCGGGCATTTTATCCCAGCCCCCTTTTTCAATGAATTCAGATCTCTTCCAGGAATCTATCTTCCCTAATTCTTTAAGTTTCTCTTCATGGTTCGGTTGCTTCATGAATTGGGCGACGCAGATCGCCGCCTGACTTGCCAAGACCGCTTCGTCGGTCATCTTTTGGGCAGTGCCCCCGGTCAGCCAACCCCCCCACGCAAAGCCGATGATCATTGCGATGACCGCCCCACAAATAAGGCCCCAAACTCCAAACGTAACCTTCCCTTTAGTTTCTGGTTTCATTGATACCTCCCTAAGTTATGGTGATATTTTTGACTTCATTGGACAATTGCCTATGGCCATACGACCTTTGAATAATTACCAGAGTAATCACGCGGCACAAATATCGAATAAGCCTCCAAAGAAATTTATTTCCCTCTTTGGAGGCTTCATCTGGGCCTCTTTAGGAAATTCCTTTTCATAAATTCCTCTAAAAGATTTGGGGTTAGGGCACTTCGTTCGAGTAAGGCTGAGCCAAAATGACAAGAATGACAAAAATGACCTGTATGGCTCACAGCATGTTTGACTCCTTTCTCCCGACAGAATGCGTCCATCCATTTCAATAAAATCAATTTCCCAATTAAATTTCGTCCATTCCTGCCGGGTGGATAACATTGTGGAATATCATTCCATAGGGCTCTTGGAGAAGATTCATCGCCCCTCGAAGTACCCTAAAACGATCCGACTTCAGGTGGCTTTTAAGGTTCTCCTGGGTATCCCATTCTTCAAGAAGAGAGAGTTCATTTTCATCCTCCATGCTCTGGCAAAAATCGCAGCGCCGGCATCCCTTCTCCGTCCTTATGGAGCCGATCAGGGAAGCGATCGTCTGGGCCAGCTCCTTGCGCTTCTCAACAAGAACCCTCATTCGTATGATGACCAGGATCATGTGAATCGTAATTGCAAACGGCCTGCCAAAAACCGGCGAAAGGCGGGAGTTTGGAATTATCCTTTAATAATGATGGATTAGATTAATAGGAGAGAAGCGAAGAGAAAGTTGAAACGATTTGTTGGGCCTCAATATTTGGTGGAACCTCCATATATTGAGGGAACCTTTGAGGGAAGATAGATCTTAATCCGACTCCTTGGCCTCCGGCCGGAGTATTCCGAGCTTATGCATCCTGGCTCTTAAGGTGCTCGGGTGCAGGCCCAGGATCGCTGCGGCCCCTTCCTTTCCCTCGATGCGCCATCGGGTCTCCGAAAGGGTCTTAAGGATTTGGTTTCGCTCCGTCTCTTCTAAGGTTCTCATGGTGGATGACAAAGGGAGGGATGAAATCTCCAGTTTATCCGCCAGCTGCAATACCGGCCCGGGGCACAGGATCACGGCCCGTTCAAGGACACTTTCCAGCTCCCGCACGTTCCCGGGCCACGGATAATCCTGCAGGGCCTTCATCGTCTCCTTCGGGATCGAGGTGATCTGTTTCCCCAAATTCCTGGCATATCGTTCAATGAAGGCCTGGACCAACAGCGGGATATCTTCTTTCCGCTGCCGCAACGGAGGTACGGTGATAGGGAAGACGTTGAGCCGATAGTAAAGGTCCTGCCGAAACCGGCCCCTGCGGACCTCTTCCTCAAGGTTTCGATTTGTGGTGGCCACGATCCGGGCATCGACCTTGATGGTGTGGGACGAACCCAGGCGCTCAAATTCGTTATGCTGGATCGCCCGGAGCAGCTTGGCCTGCGCCTCCAGCGGCAGTTCCCCGATCTCGTCCAGACAAAGGGTGGAGCCGTGGGCGACCTCGAACCGGCCTACCTGCCGGGTATCGGCCCCGGTAAATGCCCCCTTCTCCCGGCCGAACAACTCGCTCTCTATTAAATTGGCCGGCAGGGCGGCACAGTTGACGCTGATCAGCGGCCGATCCTTGCGAGGGCTCAGGTTGTGGATGGCGGCGGCGATCAGCTCCTTTCCCGTACCGGTCTCGCCGAGGATGAGGACCGTTGTGTTCGTAGGAGCGACCTGCTCCGCTCGATAGAGAACATACTTGAGACCATCACTTTGCCCGAGAATATGGTCGAATTGATGTTTCATTTTGATCTCTTGACGGAAGTAAATATTCTCGGCCTCGAGTTGGTCTTTCATTGTTTTGATTTCAGAAAGAGCCGTTCGAAGTTCGACCGTCCGCTCCTCCACCCGTCTTTCCAGTTCGTTGTGGGCTTGTTGTAAAGCCTCGGCTATAAGTTTCCGTTCGGTGATATCGCGGATGTTACACTGAATCACTTTATGATGATTGACCAGATAGACATTACTGACAAATTCCACGGCAATGGGCCGACCCTCTTTCGTCTCCAGCGGTAAGTCGTCGTAGCGGACATATCCTTTGTTCTGCAATTCCCAAAAGGCGGCTTTCGATGCTTCCATATCTTTAAAGGCACCAATTTCCCAGAGTTTCTTCCCTAAAAATTCCTCATGTGAATAACCCAGCATTTCTATCAGGAATGGGTTCACATCCGATATTTGTCCTGTCTCGGCATCGAGGATTAATATTCCATCTTGGGCTGACTCAAAGAGGCGCCGATAACGAGTTTCAGAAATCTTCAGCGCCTCCTCCGACCGCTTGTGGTCGGTGATGTCCTCAAGAGCGAGGAGTATCATATCCGTGCCTTGACCCTCCCGATAGATCCGGCAAGCATTGAGAAGCATGGTTCTCCGCCCGATGACCGGAAACTCATGGTCAACCTCGAAATCATTGAAGTAGGCATTTTGGGGAATAATTTCCTCCAACAACTCTCGTAAAGATGGAATGTCCCACGCCTGGTCGCCTAGGCTGTAGACAAATCGTCCCTCTGTCTCTTCCGGCGTCACCTGGAACGTCCCATAGAAGGAATGATTCGCGGTGATTACTCTTAGGTCGGGGGTAAGCACGATGAGAGGTTCACGTATCGTTTCCACGATGCTCTCAGCATATTTTTGAACTCTCTCAAAGGTTTCCTCTGCTCGCTTACGCTCGGTGATCTTAACCTGCACTATTTCGTCAGCCTCCTGTAAGCGCCGCTCCGTGGCATCGAGCCTCGTCCGAAGCTCTTCCATCTCAAGGAGAAGTTGTTGCTTTGTTTGGGCCTTCCCTTTCATAACATCTCCCTGTCGAATCGTTTTCAGATCCTTGAGGTCAGGTTACAAGCTCATTGATATTATACAGAATTAGAAAAAGAATGCAAAATTGAAAAGAATTATGAGGTTCTTGCAAATGTCCCTTAATCCGTCATTCCGGAATGACGTTTTTTGGTTTGGTTTTGCGAGGATTATAACCTGACCGAGTGTTCCTGCTGGTCGTTGAACCGGAGGAGTGGTAAGGAATGGAACTGCGATAAGCAGATCTGCCTGCCGATCCGACCGGATGATCTTTCTGCGCGGCAGCGGGGCCGTTACGGGTCCGGGGGGGTGTCGCTCTTCGCTGCTGCCGGCGGCGCTGCGGTTGGTGGGGCGGACGGGCAAACTCGGTATCGCGGGCCGGTGCCGGCTTTTTATAATCGAACCCCGGCAGCAGGCAACGCTCCACCTTGGCACCGAGGACACGCTCGATGCTGTGCACCATGGCCTCGTCTTCCCGGGTAACGAACGTGAAGGCATCGCCGGTCTTCTCCGCCCGGCCGGTGCGGCCGATCCGGTGCGTGTAGGAATCAGTGCTCTCGGGCATGTCGTAGTTGATGACGTGGGATATGCGAGAGACATCGATGCCGCGGGCGGCAATGCCGGTCGCTACGAGGACCTGAAACGAACCGTCACGGAATCCGTCGAGTGCCGCCTGGCGCTGGATGGGGGTTGGGGTGTTATAGCCGAGGGCCTTGACGCCGGCCTCGAGCTGCGGATGGAGATGGAATGAAGTAAAACTCATATACCGTTCTTTCTGCAATGCGTGCCCCGAATTACGCCAGGGCCATCATCATTTCGACGAGGTGCCGCAGACTCGGCGTGGCCCGTGGCTATCAGCCTGCGTTGGATAATCACCCGGACGGAGTTGGTAAATGTTCGTCTTATCCAGGAGAACTAAAGTTTACGGCTACCCCCTTACAATGCGGGATGGATAGCGACCCCTGCCTCGCCCGAACCAGCGCGCGGCTGCCCGAACAGAAGGCAATCAGGACCTATTTACTGAAAGCTCGTCATCCGATCTGAATACGAGGATGGCCAATGAAAAGCCGCCCTCCAACAGGAAGGAGCCTTTCCCGGCTACTTACAGTTTGACAACATTGATCGCCCTGGGGCCTTTTGGGCCCGCTTCAGTATCAAAGCTGACCTTGTCACCTTCGGCAAGGCTCTTAAAACCATCGCCTTGGATGGACGTATGGTGGACAAAAGCTTCAATTCCGTCGTCATTGGCAATAAAGCCAAATCCTTTGCTGCCGTTAAACCATTTTACAGTTCCTTGGGCCATTTCTTTTATCTCCTTATTCATAATATAAAATCTCAGAAGGTCGCACCAAAAAAAAGGCCACAAAGTCAAAAGTCTTTGTGGCCTCTGTAATCGCAAAAACTTCTAAAATTCAAAATTATGGATAGCATGTTTTCGATACGTTCGTCAAGGAAAAAAACACTTCTTCCCCGCTTCTGCCCCCGGCTACCAATTCCTTTTTACACTTACAACAAACAACGTTGCCCTTTTCAAAAGGTTTTTTTTGAGTATATACTTTTTTAATCCAATCTTTTGAATCTGGATGTTTATTGAAACAATCCGGACAATAGAAGTTAGACCCTTTGAAATTAAAGACCTCATATAATACGATTTCATCTCTTGGCATCTGATCATCTCCCCAAAAAATTTTTAAACCGAGCATATCCCAAATGTTTTCAGAATAAAATAGGGAAGAATATGTATTTTTTGATTAAAAAGACAGTATTTTGGGAAAACAAAAAAGCTCCATCGAAGAACTCGGGATCTGCGGTGGTTAATCTTGGTCAGAGGGCCTTTGGTTTAATGGAATGGCACAAAACAAAAAGCCAACCTCGTATTCATGGGGGAGGTTGGCTTTTATGCTCTTCAAAGTCCGGACCCAAAGAGTCGTGGGTGAGAATCAGAGTGTTGAGGAAGGCATGGCACAGATAGTTACGAAGGGTAAACTGAAACCGGACAAAAATAGCAAACAAAAAATCAATTGTCCAGATGTTTCAAAACTGGAACCTTGAGAAACTGAACTCCTTCTTCTTTCAGAATCTTCTCCTCATCGGGGAGGGCCAGCCCTTTGATATTTCTCTTTTCGGCCTCTCCAAAGTGGATTTTCAGGGCCTCCTTGGTAAAATTCAAGCCCACGTCTTCAAAATTCTTATTGACATATTCGGTAATGAACTGAAGGGCTTGGTAAGCTTGGTGAGGGTCAATTTTCTCCTCTTTTTTCTCCTCTTTTTTCTCCTCTTTTTTCTCCTCTTTTTTATTCCTGTATTTTTTTATGGCAAAGGTGGAGAAGGTTTTTTCAACTTGATTATCATTACAAACGGGGCAGTGGATGATGCCAAAAGATCTCTTTTTCTCAAAAGAGTCGCTGTCCTTGAACCAGCATTCGAATTTGTGCCCGTTGGAACAGATGAGATCAAAAGCAATCATTGAATAAAATTCTCCCTCCCTCTCGGGGGGAAATTTGAATTGGGAGAAAACCCTGTATAAATATTTAAAAGGACGCAGATTTACGCAGATAACAACGGATAATTATTTTCTTTTAAGTTTATCCTGATAATCTGTGTTTACCCTGTGAGATAGTCAAGATCTCCCGGGGCAAATCCCTGTCCCCAAAGGAAATTCCTATATATATAATTAAGTTAGCATATTACTAAAATTTTGACAAATTAATTAAGAAGGTTACGGCAGATTCAGGTTTCTCTCTGCTAAATGGGTTGACGATGCAATGCAGGTGTGCTATTCGATAAAATCTTAGAACTGGACTCCACCAATGTCGGGAGGAAGCAATGTTTGTCATGGCCAATTTTCTCTTTGCTATCGCCACAGTTCTTGACATTGTCCTCACCCTCTATTTGTGGATCATTATCGCCAGGGCGATTATTTCCTGGGTAATCCCATTTTCCAGGAGCCCGTTGGCGCATACTATCGCCCATGGCCTTGCTCGGCTCACAGATCCCGTCTTATGGCGAATCCAAAAGTTCCTCCCCCTGCGGGGAATGGGCCTTGATATATCTCCCCTCATTGCCGTTCTTATTATTATGTTCCTTAAATACTTTTTAGTGGCCACTCTCTTCGACATCGCGCGAAGACTTTAGGCTTATTGCCCAGCAGGTCACTTCTAAAATTTCTCCAAACTTTTTGAACCCGCCAAACTGGAAACTCTCGTAGCTTGAGGATCTGAAAATTTAATTTTTTCATGGCAGGTTCCTACTCCTCATATTTCCTCTCCGATAAAAAGCGGGCCAGGCGCTCCATGGCCGGTTCCAATATCTCACGCTCGGCGGCATAGCAGATGCGCACCGAGCCCTCACCTCCGGCTCCGAAAGCCACTCCGGGCGCGATTCCGACCTTGGTCTCTTCGAGCAGCTTCCGGCAGAAAGCGAAGGAATCTTTCAGCCCGTCGATCTTTGGGAACAGATAAAATGCTCCGTCCGGGGAAGGAACGGTCACGCCCGGCATCTGGCGGAGTGCGGCGAGACAAAAATCCCGGTTCTCCTTGAGGCGATAGAGCATTTGCCGCAGTTCTTCTTCGCCGTGATTCAGGGCGGTTTGGACAGCGCGTTGGGTAAAACTGGGTGCGTGGGATATGATGAATTCGTTGAGCTGAGTCGCTTTCTGCCCTACGTCGCTACGGGCGACAAGCCAACCGACTCGCCAGCCGGTCATGCAGTAGGTTTTTGAGAAGGATTGGGCCACCATCACCGCATCGTTGCGGGTGGCTTGGCGCAAGATCGAAGGTGCCGGAACCCCAAGCTCCGGGCTGCGATAGTAAAGGCGGTCATAAACTTCATCGGCGAGCACCCACAGATTATGGCGGCGGGCGAATCCCAAAAGCTGTTTCTGTTCCTCCTCAGTTGCCACCCAACCGAGAGGATTGGAAGGTGAAGTATAGATCAAGAGGCGGGTGCGGGGCGTCAGTGCCGCTTGCAGAGCATCAAAATCGATGATGTAGCGGCCGTCACGGAGAGGATGGGGCACGTCCACCGGAACGGCATTGTCCATCTGGGTAATCGCAGAAGCATTGGGCCAGGCTGGCGTGAGCATGAGCGCCTCGTCCCCGGGGTTGAGGACACAACGTATTGCGACGTGGAGCGCCTGCACGCCGGAGGCGGTTATAATAATTTCCGACCGGGGATCGAGTTCAACCCCCTGCAGCCGGCGGTAATAATCGGCCAGGTCCTGCCGCAGGCCCGGCAAACCGGCATTTTCGGTGTAGAAGGTGTAACCTTCTTCCAATGCTTTTATCGCAGCGCGCTTGATATAGTCCGGTGTAGGTACATTGGACTCTCCGAAATACAACTTGAGCACGCCCTCCATTTTCATGGCGGCTTCGGCCAACTCCCGAATCCGCGATTGGGGAACATTTTGAGCTGAAGTGGCAACTGTAGGCATAATCGCTGGCAAACCTCTTTGGGGATGGATTTCCGGCAGAGGGATGAATCCCAATTATATTATCCGATGACACCCCAACGGTGTCAATAGAAGGGAAAGCCTCCCGCCTCATTCTGCGGAAACCCGGCTGGACCCTTTGAGAAAGGTTTCTTCCCGGCCGATGCTGCCGGCACTCATCACCCTGAATCCCCGGGCCACGAATAAGGATTTTATAAAAGTTCTTTTTCTTCTTGTCAACCGAATCGCAAACGCCTAAAATTGAGCATTCACATCTTTCGTCCAAAAAAGCATAAAAGGAGAGCAAGACCATGAGGACTTTTGCAGATTATCAGAATAAATTACGTTCGATGAAACCGAACATTTATATGGGAGGTAAGAAGATTTCCCGCGATGACCCTCAATTAATAGGCCCCATGAACAATATCAAACTTACCTTTGACCTCGCTCAGGAGGAGAAATATAAAGGCCTACTCACGGCGACCTCTCACCTTTCTTCTCAAAAGATTAATCGTTTTACCCATATTCACCGCAGTCAGGAGGATTTGCTGAAGAAGCAGGAGATGACCCGCACCTTATGCCGCCAGACCCCGGCCTGTATTCAACGATGCATGGGGGTAGACATGCTCAATGCCATATCGGTCTTTACTCATGAGATCGATCAGGCGAAAGGGACGCAATATTATCCCCGTTTTCTGGAATATCTGAAATATTTTCAGGAGAATGACCTGGTGGGTTGCGCCGGGCAAACGGACGTAAAGGGAGACCGCAAACTTCGGCCCCATCAGCAGAAAGACCCTGATCTTTATCTCCGGGTCGTGGAAAAGCGTAAAGAGGGGATTATCGTCCGAGGTGCCAAAGCTCATAATAGTATTGCCGCTTACGCCGATGAGATTTTGGTCACCCCCACCCGCTTGCTGACCAAAGAAGAAGCGGACTGGGCAGTAGCTTTTGCCGTTCCTGGAGATGCGCCCGGGATCCGGCAAGTGGTGGTAACCTCTTCTCCCCGTTCCCGGAAACAATTGAAAGCCCCCGTGGCCGAGTTTGGTTCCTGTCATTCCCTGACCATTTTTGAAGATACCCTCATCCCTTGGGAGCGAGTCTTTATGTGTGGCGAATGGGAATTCGGTGGCCGAGCCGCCTCCCTTTTTGCCCTGTATCATCGCCATAGTTATACGGGATGCAAGCCGGCCTTTACGGATGTGATCATGGGGACCACCGCCTTAGCGGCAGAATACAACGGGATCGAAGGGGCCCAACATATCAATCACAAACTGGCTGACCTGATCAGTGTTGCCGAATTGGTTTATGGCGCGGGCATTGCCGCCGCAGTGAAGTCCAAACCCAGTTCTTCCGGAACTTACATTCCCGATGTGGTCTTTTGCAATGTAGGACGGCGGCATGCCGGGGAAAGCCTCTATCATGAATACCAAATTTTGTGCGATGTGGCCGGGGGTCTGCCGGCAACCCTGCCTTATGAAGAGGACTTTTTCCAAGAGGAAGTCGGCCCTCTTCTAAACAAATATATCATGAGGAAAACAGGGATCAGTGCCGAGAACCAGCACCGCTGCTTTAGAATGACGCATGACCTGATTGGCTCCTCTTTCGGAGCGCACCGGCAGATCGCCGGCCTCCATGGAGGAGGCTCCCCCATTATGGAAGTGATCGCCATTCTGGGTAACTATGATCTGAAACAGAGGAAAGAGATTGCCAAATACCTGGCCGGAATTGCTACGGAGTGAAAATTTCACCAGCGCAACGAACGGATGATAGAAATACAATAGAAACATCCTGGAGCCTGTTTGATCTCGTCCAGATTCCGCTGCCATGCCATCCTGATTAACAAAGAGGTAATCTATGCAGCCTGACGAGCACAATGCGGCTTACTTGTGGGGCATGCTGGATTAGGAAACCAGGAAATTGGTTTTAAAAAAACCTCTCAATGAGTGTCAGATAGATAATAAGAGATCCATCACTTTAGTGAATAAGTTGTTTTTTGCCCCTATATCCCTATTTGATAGGGGTCCGAGCCGCAACAAGCATAAAAATTTCTATACACGTTCTGCATGAACGCCCCCAATTTCTCGCATGGAAGATAGAAGATCTAATCCCCTCAATTAGCGATAGAAGTCTTTAGTCTTTGGGATATGCTTCGATAACTCTTGAACCTATCAGCCTTCCAATCCTTCTTAATCGAAGGGATCTCCGACGGAAGATTCTGCCTGAAGTCGTGTTTTTAGGGTTTTCCCCAAGAATGCAACATTTCAATCACAAATCGTGAATTTGGGCTTAAAACCGAAGCTAATTCCCACGCCCAAGTTTACACAAATCTCTAGACAGAACCAAAGAATTTATCAATCATTGATTTAAGAAGTCGTTACCTGGCTTGACAGTGTCCGTTAGATCAAATTCTGACTTTTTAAAACTAAGCTATAATTTTTTTAGTAGGTTTCCCTGCTGGACATACATTCATACAAACACCGCATCTTAGCATATGTTGATGGGGAGGATATCCAAATCTTTTACCCACTCCTTCATAAAGAAATACATGGCATTCCTTTTTATCGAAACTCCCATCCTTTTTTATCGCTTTTGAGGGACATGAACTTACACACAAAAAATTACAGTCCTTTCTTGTTTCTTCGCACAATCTCTTTTCATATTTAGGATTAGCTTTTAAAACCGCAGTGGTTAATACAGAACCTGGGTAAACGTTGCATCCAAACTTAGGTACTAACAATAGTTGGTTAAATCCAATCTCACCCAACCCTGCAGCTACCGCTGCATGCTTTTGGGATATTATTCCTCTGAGATTGATTTTATCATAGGGATGACCAGAAGGTATGGGGATGGCCTTAAAACCCCTATGAATCAGAAAACGAGCGATTTTATACCCCAATAGGTCGACCTGAGTAGCACCAGGCCAACCTGAACCTAGGAGAACAAAGTTTATTGAGTGTTCAGGAGTACCAAGGAACCAGTCATCACGTAAAAGACGAGGGGTATCGATTCCCATCATGTAAAATGAAACAACGCTCTTGGCACCTGGAAGTATATCCCAAGGCCTTCTACCTTCAGGAAGGCTTGCTTCAAGCAAACTCTCCACGGATGCTATTCCTACTACATCAGCACCCTGTGACAAAGCAAATCGCTTAACTTCCTTCTCAGTCAACTTCGATGATTTTTGTGGTTTTTTTGCCATAGATAGAAACCTCCTTTGTTTTTATAGAATTTTTGAGTATATAAAAACATTATTTTCCCTATAAAATATTCTTTGCAATGTATCTTTCCCGCTTACTAAGATTTAATTTCTCAACGACCAATCATCATATTCGGTAACCAGATAATTAACTCTGGCCATATGGAAAAAAGTATGATCCCTATCAATAAACAAACCGCAAAGGGTAAGAGTCAATCATTATCTTTTGTAAAGGAATTTCTGGAGCAATCCTCGCCTCGACAAATAGATTAAAGCCGAAAGGGGGATTGATCAATGCCATTTCCATATGGATGATCATGAGAATCCCCAACCAGACTGGATCAAAGCCATATGATTGGATGACGGAGTTAAGAATGGGACAGATAACCAAAACGACCGCCACAGGAGGTAAGCAGGAGGTAAGAGGCATCCCAATAAGAGTAAGAAAAGATTGATACTTAAGCCTGATTTCCACCCCCTCGATTACGTCTTTTGAGGGAGCCGATATTCTTTGAGCGCGGAAATAATCTCATCCAAAGGTGTTTGCGTGGGAAAAATGAGCGCCACCCCCATCTCTTTTAATTTTTCCCTATCTCTTTTGGGAATGGTCCCACCCACAATAAGTGGAATGTCGTCAATTTTTTGCTCGGCCATTTTCTTTAAAATCTGTTCGGTTAATATGAGGTGGGCGCCGGAAAGCATGCTCAAACCAACAAAGTCCACATCCTCCTGGACTGCAGCCCTGACGATTTCTTCTGCGGTGCGATGAATTCCCAGATAGATCACTTCCATCCCGGCATCTTTTAATGC
>JAHJQK010000168.1 GCA_018819135.1 Pseudomonadota bacterium
AGTTACGAGGCTACGTATAGGTTCGCTTGCGCTGCAACCCGCAGGTTTGCTCGCCTCCCCGAAGGAGCCTTTGTCAGGGAACTCAGTGCTTCAGGTTACTCCTCACACCTCCCTCCAGCTACGTGGGCGAACTGCCGAACTCCCACGACCGGACTTTAACCGACAAGTCATGCGTCATACACGGCATACGGTCAGATCTTTATTCTTGACAATCTTGTCTCCGTCCATGAGTCTCGAGTCAAATCGCCCTAATCTCCTTCATAATTTTTTCCCCTGCCAAGGCGCAAGAACGCAAAGACGGTTCCACCGAAGATGCCATTATTATTTTATTAATCGAATACAGTGGGGTCAAAAGAATCTTAAGAGAGGGGAATAGCAGTCTAAAAATATCACTTGGCGCTCTTTGCGTTTTGGTTTGACATTTGATCTGGAGGGCTAACGGATCACCGCGCATTCTTATTCCCCGCTTCTTGGAAGGCCTGGGCTTAAAATCCAGGGAAGAGGTTGTAGGGGAAATCCGGAATTTAGCGCATAATACCAAAAACCCTTGAACAGGTCAAACCATTAAATTTGGGTCTGAGTCCTCCTTCTCCTTTGATAAAATCTATGGGGATAGAAGAGGGCCTGGCCCCCGTTTCTTCCTTGCCCCGGGCGGCTAAATGCTGAAAGGTGCAAACCCCTTCCTTCCTTGATCGATACGAATGGCTCATAGCCTGCAACAAGAGGATAAGCGATGAAATTGTCAGATCAGGACAAAATTAAATTAAACAATGAACTCCACCTTAAATTTTTTCAAAATCTGAGCAAGCCCAATAGGAAAGGCGTCAAGTGTGAATTGACGAGTTATGAAATCAAATTTTATCTGTGGGTGGCATGTATTCTACCAGGGGGGTAATCCTCGGAATTCGATTTTTCAATGAGGGGGGTGGGGGGGGTGGATCGACCATGTCGGTCAGGGAGAAGGACGGGAGAAGCGAGCGGTGTCACCTCTTCCCCATTAGGTTGGTGCTGTCCTCCTGGATCGATGCCCGATATTCCGATGCCCGGAAAAAAAGTGTTACAAGAAAAGGATTGCTATAACAGATCGACCCATCAATAGAGAAAAACGATGATGATATCAACGTAAATATCAACGTAATAAAGCGGTGGGCTTCTTTGGGGCTTTGATTTGGATGGTCTTAGACTGCTCGATTGCTCCCTTAGACTCTGTCGGCAGAGTTCCAGGCTGTCGTCCTGTTATGATAACCTGGAAGCCGAAATTTGCTGGGACTTCCTCTTTTTCAATTCGTAACCACTTCCCGGCCACACTGCAGGCCCCGAGCCGGATCTTTGGATCTGCACATTTTCGGAGCGAAGCAACATCGGCTCCCAACTCGTAATATGGATTGAACGCCCTAATGATTTCCTGATAATCCGCGTGCTGTTCAAGTCGTTTCAGAAGTGCGCATCCTGCTTGTTCTGCGGAATGTGGCGTACTTGTCTTGAAAACTGCTTCGAGGTAAGCATCCCTTTGCGTCATTCCGGCCATAATAAACTTCAGAAACTTGACGTGTCTTTGCGTGATTCTAAAAGGTCTTGCCATATTTTCACCTTAATGATCCTTTCTGCTGTGCTTTAAAATTTCTTACCGACTTCTTACTTGTAAATAAATTTACTCCTAAAAAATCCTTGTTGTGATTTCAATTATTCTGCATTATACCTTTCCTACAAAACAGGGCAACCGAAAATTGTAAATTTTTTATTTAATATCATCCTGTTAGGGTGAACGTGCGCGCAAGAGATAAGTTTTTTCAGAAACAAGGAGTCGCTGGTTCAAATCCAGTCGCCCCGACCATAAATTTTAAACAGTAAGCTCCTGGGAATCCTCATTGCTCCAGAGGAAAATCTTTTTTTCTCCTGGAAAGTTATTTTTAATAACAAAGACCTCCTGTTTATTTTTTTTCAAATCTAAGAATTTTTTTGCAAAATTTTTTTGCAAAAATCTTCTTGACAATATAAAAATATATTGTACATTAAATAACTTTAAGTGTATTTGAGGTTCATTTTCCCAGAAGGGAGGGAGACCTTCATGGCCACCCAACGGTCTGAGAAAAAAAAGAAAAAAGCCCCGGCCAAGAAGCCACCGGTTAACCTCAAGAAAAAGAAAAAACTTATCAAACCTAAGCCACCTAAGAAAAAAATGATCAAAAAACCTGTAAAACCACTGGTGAAAACTAAAATAGCAGGCAAAGGCCCGGCCATAAAGGCCATAAAAGATGAGAAAGAGGGAATCCGGAAATCCCTTTTAGCGATGCGGGATAAGTTAATCACGGAAATTTCCGAAAACCGTATCCCTGAACCTTTGACGGCCCCATCCAACATCGGAGATTTAGTTGATCAGGCCGGGGATGAGCGCGATCGAGAACTTTCCCTCCTCCTCACGGGCCGGGACAAAGAAAAGCTCACGGCCATCAACGAGGCCCTGGAAAAAATCAAGGAAGGCACCTACGGCATTTGTGAGGAATGTGGAGAAAAAATTGGCCAGAGTCGTCTGAAAGTCATGCCGTTAGCCAAGCTGTGCGTATCGTGCCAATCAAACCTGGAAAAAGAAGTGAACATTCTCAAAAAGACGGAAGAAGACCTCACTTACCGAGGGTTGGCCTATGCTACCAGCATAGAGGAAGAAGAAACCTAAAGACCCAAGGATCTGGGTTAGTTCCGCTCCTTTTTCTTTATCCCGGTACCTGCTGGGACCAATTTTTTATCATTCTTTTCCATATACCTTTCATCTTTGTTCAACTGCCCGGTTATGAAGTGGTGTAATTTTTAAGAATCTTTTCATCGGGAAAGATAGCGTGGAAGTCGCCTTTTACAACTTTTTGCAATTCGTTTTCATCGGTACGGTCGTGGGGTTTTTAGGAGGCTTTCTGGGCGTGGGCGGCGGGATTATTATGATCCCGCTTCTACGCTATTGGGCTTTTCCGTCAATGAACATTTCCCCCGAGGTCATTGTTCATCTATCCTTTGGAACCAGCTTAGCCATCATTATCCCCACTTCCTTATCCGGTTCGTTTGCCCATTCCAGGATTGGCAATGTCATCTGGCGGATAGTCTTTCAATTGACCATCCCCGGTATCCCCGGATCTCTGCTTGGGTCAACCCTTGCCGCTTATTTAAAAGGCCCCCTACTTATAAAACTTTTCGCGTTGCTTTTAATCGTTCTATCAGTCCAGATGCTCTTCCAGAAAAAGGAAACGGAGGAATCCGAGGAGTTTCTCTCTCCCCCGTTTCTTCCCACCTTATTCATTGGCTTCTTGGTGGGAGTATTCTCTGGTTTTTTTGGCCTGGGCGGGGGGGTAATTGCCATCCCGCTAATGGCCCGATTCCTGGGTATTCCCATTCATCGCGCTTTGGGAATTTCCATTGCTTTTGTGTTTTTCGCTTCTCTCGTAGGCACAGCTGGGTATATCCTCAACGGGCTGGGCAAACCCAACCTACCTTCCTTTTCCTTAGGATACGTGCACCTCTTGGGTTGGCTGCTGGCAGGAGTCCCCAGTATCTTCCTGGGCCAATGGGGGGCCGGGTTGGCCAACAGAATAAACCCCTTGCGCCTCCGCCGGGTCTTTGCTGGGCTGCTTTTGCTTGTGGGGATTCGCATGCTTCTCTAACTGCTTTTGGCTATGCGCCAAGCTGAAAAAATGAAAAAGGCACCCCGCGTCTCGCGAGGTGCCTTATGATGAGGAAAACCAGATTTTTTTAAAATTTTAAATGCTCTGGACGTTCTTAGCCTTAGGCCCTTTGGACGTTTCTTCAATCTCGAAACGCACCCTTTGGCCTTCAGTCAGAGTCTTGAAACCGTCTCCCGAAATGGCTGTGTAATGCACAAAAAGGTCCTGTCCATCATCCTGTTGGATGAAGCCAAAGCCCTTTTTTTCATTAAACCATTTCACCTGTCCTTCTGCCATAGCGATATCCCTCCTTTCTGCTGAATGCTTCTTGGAATAAGCCCGGATATCGCTCTGGCCAACAAAAAAGGCCATTGAGAATCATAAACAACACTCCCAATGGCCATCTTATATGTTTCCCAAAACTACCATCCGACTCATCCAAGTAAATACTACCTTTGCCCGCAAAAGATGTCAATAAAAAAATGTGCAAAAATTCGCGCTAAATTATTTGCCCTGTTTCCTATTTGATTTTCATTCATGATTTCCGAATGGTAGTCAGGAACCGGCACACCAACTGGGAAAAAGGGCCAATCTTCAAAACTGGGGGTGGGCGAGAGGCGAATTCCCCTTGACCTTAAAAGCAGCCATAGCCTAAGATAAAATAGGAAATACGGGGTTCGACGCCGCTAAAAGCGGGATCATAAGTTAGACCAGCGAGGATTGATTGTGAATAAAGTTGTCTTACGTTTTGCCCCCAGCCCAACCGGGTACCTACATATCGGGGGAGCGAGGACCGCCCTCTTTAACTGGTTGTATGCCCGCAACCAGGGAGGAAAATTTATTCTACGCATCGAAGACACCGACCAGGTACGCTCCACCAAAGAATCTATCGTTGCCATCCTGGAGAGCCTGACCTGGCTCGGCCTGGACTGGGACGAAGGCCCCATCTACCAAACGGATCGTTTACCTCTCTACCGCGATCATGTCCAAAGGCTTCTGCAAGAGGGCAAGGCCTATCCCTGCTATTGCCTACCAGAAGAATTAGAGGAGAAACGCCAAAAAGCCCTCAAGGAAAAACGGAAACCCAAGTACGACGGCCGCTGCCAAAACCTGAAGGAACCCATTCCCGGCCGTACACCGGCCATCCGGTTTAAGGCTCCGCAGCAGGGGGTGACCATTTTGCGCGACCTGATCAAGGGGGTGATTGAGTTCGAGAACGCGGAGCTCGACGACCTGATCATCCAGCGCAGCGACGGATGGCCCACTTACAACTTCAGCGCCGTGGTGGACGATGCTACCATGTCTATCACCCACGTCATCCGTGGTGATGACCATGTCAACAACACTCCCCGGCAGATCCTCCTCTATGAGGCTTTGGGCTATCCTTTGCCCCAGTTTGCCCATGTCCCTATGATCTTGGGGGCAGATAAAACCCGTCTTTCCAAACGCCATGGGGCAACATCGGTTCTGGCCTATAAAGAAATGGGATACTTGCCGCAAGCGCTGGTGAATTATCTGGTACGTTTGGGCTGGTCCTATGGCGACCAGGAGGTTTTCAACCAGCAGGAGTTGGTGGAGAAATTCTCTTTGGAGAACGTCGGAAAATCTGCCGCCGTTTTCAATACCGAAAAGTTCCTCTGGTTGAACGGACTTTATATCCGCCAGGAAAAGCCCGAGAATTTAGTTGAGCAGTTGATTCCCTTCTTGGATCAAAAGGGTTTGAAGCCGCGATCCCGCGCCTGGCTCAAGGAAGTAATCAAGACCCTGCAGGAGAGATCTAAAAACCTGATGGAGATGGCTGAGCAGGCCGAGTTCTTCTGCCGGGATGATTTTCCCACAGATGAAAAAGCGGCGGCGAAGCATCTGACCCCCAACATCAAAGAGCCTCTGGAGACGCTTAACGTCAAAATAAATTCATCCCCCGAGCTCGACGAGAAAGGCCTGGAAGAGATTTTCAAGGAGATTGTTACCCAAAAAGGGGTGAAGTTGGGGGCGATTGCCCAGGCGGTTCGGGTGGCCCTAACTGGCAAAGCCGTCAGTCCGGGGATTTACGAAGTGATGAAGATTTTGGGAAGAGAAGAGGTTGTAAAACGAATCTCCAGAGCCCTGGAAAAATTATAGCGTTTCGGGTTGCCAGTTTCGGGTTTAAAGCAACGACCATCGATAACTGCAGCTTTACACTTTTAACTTGAAACTCGGAACTCGCAACTCGAAACTAATCCAATCTGATCGTCTTTCCTTTCTCTCCCATAAAAATCTGACTTCCCCCCGTCAATTCTTCCTGCATGAACTCCATTCCTTCCTTCTCGCCATGAACCAGGATAATGATGCGTGGCTGAAGCTTCCTGGCTATTTCCAAAAGTTCGTAACGATCAGCATGGGAAGAGAGATAGAATCGCTTGATATTAGAGTTCCTGATGGTCACGGGGGCACTTTCCGGAGAAAAAATCAGATCTTCTCCCCGTTGGGCATGGAATACTCGATACCCCAGAGTATCGGGATCAATGTAACCGCAGAAAAAGATGCCGTGCCGCTCTTCCTGGACCAGGCAACGGGCGATGCGCGCCGAGGGAGTATTCTCTACCATCATTCCGTTGGTAGCCACGATCACGCAGGGTTTCCTGAGGAGGGTTTCGACCGCCAGATCATCCAACAATCCGAGGACGGAGAAAAGTTCAAAGTCCAAGATGGAGGTATGCGGACGCAAATAACGCCGCTGGTCCTGATAGATCTCGGTGATGCTTTTCCCCAAGCCGGATATATATAAGGGGACGGAAGGGATCTGGCCGCGGCGCATCAAAGAATGAAGGATCGATAAAAGCTCCTGCGTCTTACCCAAGGCAAAGGCGGGGATAAGAACGCAGCCTCCTGAGGAAAGGATCGCCGTGGCTTCCCTGGCCAAGGAATCAATCTCCCGCTGCCGATTCTGAGAATAGTATTCAGGATCATTGGCATAGGTACATTCAATGATTAAAACGTCGATCTCCCCTTCGGGAATGACCGCTCCCGGAATAAGGGCCTGCTCCTGCAAAGATGTGTCCCCCGTGTAGTAAAGAGTACGCCTCCCTTGCCTTAGGAGCACTCCCGCCGCGCCCAGCACATGCCCGGCTGGAATAAAGCGGGCCTGAATTCCTCCCCGAAGATAAATCCGTTCGCTGGAAACCATTTTCCCAGTTGCGAGTGAACTGCCCGCGGCCCTGTATTCCAGCCCCATAATTTCCCCTTCGAGAGGCCAGAGGTCTTCGTGCTCAAAGAAAGGGTATTCCTGGAGACCCTTTTCTTCGCGAAAGATACTCATAACCGTAACCGTATTATGAAGCATGCGGAGAGCGATGTCCTTGGTAGGGATGGTAGCAAAAATGGGAGCTTGAGGCTGCCGGCGGTTGATGAGGGGAAGGGAGCCGACGTGATCCAGATGAGCGTGGGAAATAAAAATAGCTTCCAGCTCTCGGTCGATCAAGCTGTATTCCGGGAGACTTTCATACCCGTATTTTTTGGGGTGAAGGCCGGCGTCCAGAAGAAGAGGTATTCCGGAAAGGTTCAAAAGATAAGAATTGGCACCGATTTCTTGACCGCCGCCGAGGGCTGTAAAAGTCCAGGCCATTCCCCCTCACCTAACGGCTTTCACGGGAGAAGGAGGCTGATGAAGCCGATGATAAACCATTCGAAAAGAGAGATCAGCGGGTTGAGGATGCCTAAGTAGAGCAGGCCGATGATGATAAAAAACCCGTACGGTTCCAGGCGGGCCAGAGAATACTGGAATTGAGCGGAGGAAAAGCCCATGAGGATCTTGGAACCATCCAAAGGAGGGATGGGAATGAGGTTAAAAGCGGCCAGCATGATGTTGATCTGGGCCATGTAGATCAGGAAGGTGGCCATGGCCCCGAAAGGGGCGGGATTGATCAGTTGCAGGAGAAAAAGAGAGATGAAAGCCAGCAGCGTATTGGTCACAATCCCCGCAGCCGACACCAAAATCATTCCTTTGCGTTGGTCATGAAGGTTGTTAAAATTCACCGGAACCGGTTTGGCCCAGCCGAACCCAAAAATGAAGAGCATGAGAGTTCCAATGGGATCAAGATGCTTTAAAGGGTTCAGGCTCAATCGCCCCAGCCACCGGGCGGTCGAATCTCCCATTTTTTCGGCTACCCAACCGTGGGCGAGTTCATGGAGAACGATCGAGTAAAGAAGGGGAATGACCAAAAGAATAAAAGCGCCGGGATTTTTGAAAAGCAGGCTAATAAGTCCCATACCTTGTCCTCGGGTGATTAAAAATTTTTTTAACTTTAGGCACTTTAGCGCACTTTAAGCATTTTAGGTATTTTTCATTAGTATCACACAGATAAAGATCGATTGCAACGCAAACTTTAACTTTAGATTGCGGATAAAACTTTATTTTCGGTTTTCTCTTGATTACTCAGCGGGTGGGCGTATCGTTGACCAGCTGCAGGACCAGCTTATACCGACGGATCATCTTTTCGGCGTTGCGCTACCCGATGTTTGTCTCCACCCCGGGGGCTATATTGAGATCAGATTAAAATCAATGGGCCTGGGAGGGGGCTAAAAATCAAAGGCGTAATGGGACCGCGCTTGGTCTTTTTGCCTCGGCCTACCAGGAAGCCATTTTCTGAAGCAGTTTGGCGGCCCGATAAGGATTGAAGATCCCGCAGGAGCACTGGCGCGCCAGTTCTTCGGCGGCGGCCTCCGCAGTTTTTTTGCCCTTTTTGATTTCCTCAACCATGGCTTCTATCAAGTTGGGGGCAATTAGGGCGTGGCCACACATGGTGTGGATTTCCAATACATTCTCTGGAGGGAGTTTCTTGGTGTTGCCATGAACCCCCAGGGAATGTTCCACCGTGTGCAGCTTGATTCCCAGACTGCCGCAACATCCCTTTACTTCATCGTACAGCCCGGAAAGAACCGTGGAGAGACCCAAGTCAGCTTCTTTCAATTCTTTGACGAACTTGCCCAGCGTCTTTTTATCTTTGAAGACGGCGTGGCCGATCATTGATTTCTTTGTTTTCAGGTCTTCCAGACTCAGGTTGAATTTGTTATAGTTGCCATTGCCGAAATTTACTACATGGTAATGGGAAAAAATCTCCCAGAGCTTCTTCAACTTTTCATCGGAACCCGGGACGTTGACGCCCTGGGCCGGCATGATCAGAACAACATAATCTTCCTGCAAACTTTGGTTATCCCCTCTTCGATGTAAAGTGTGAGTCATTTACCTATTCCTCCTTCGCTAAAGGGCGGCCAAAACCGATATTGTTCTTGGTGTTGGGACGGGGAGTAAAGCCCACTTTCTGGGCGATGGGCAGAGTCTCCATTTCTCCTTTCTCCCCCATTTTACAGATAAGGTCTAAAGAAAAGACCGTATTTAGCTTGGGGGCCGTGGCTTTGATAACCGAGAGCAAATTTTCCAATTTATCCATCTCTATGCCGCATTCGATAATCGCCGAAAGGGCCTTTTCGTTGAGAATATCCTCGCGGATCTTTCCCGTGCTCTTATCCACCATCAAGAAAGTAACGGGATTCTTGGGTTCGAATACGACCCCGACCTTGGCCACCGCCTGGGCCATGATGTCCACATCCCGGAAGCGGGTTCCTATGCCCGGTCTTCCCAATTCGATAGCCACCCCGGCATGTCCCCTGCGGATCCGTCCGGTAACATCATTGGTCTTCATTTCCTCGGTTCCGCGGCCGGCAATCCCGGTGTCTTTGTGCACCGTCAGAGGATCGCTGAATACGCCCCGCAGGGATCGAGGCCATTTGAGCTCAACCGGATAGATCGCGTCGGTTGGGCAGATATTGGCCCGATGGCACACGCCACACTCTACGCATTCATCCTGATCGATGACGCTGACAAGGTCTTCCCCGCCATCTTTCTTCACCGAATGAATGGCTCCTACTGTGCAGTACGGATGACAGGCCTCACATCCGGTACACTTCTCTTTATCAATTTGCATCTATCTCCTCCTTCTTTTTGAAAATTCAATGAAAGCCTTTTTGGACAAGCCCTCCTCTTTGAGCTTTGACGCCGGGGGCTTGAAAATAGGTGCTCGTTATCCTTGGACTCATCCAGGCTGTCAATTAAAAATTTTTTCTCTCCCACCTTTATTTTTTATTTTTTTACCTTGGTTGTATAAGAATTTCCTTTTTGGACACGAATGTATACAGATTATTAGGATATACCAAAAAGAAAATAATTATCTGTTGTTATCTGCGCGAATCTGCGTCCTATTAAATTTAAAATTTATGATCAAAAAAACAAGGAGAAAGGTGTTATTTTTTACCCATGACCGCGGTCAATTCTTTAATCCTTGAGCCATGCGCACTGCAATTCGCAACGCCGCCTGAAAAGCTCCCACATCGGCGATCCCTTTACCGGCAATATCATGAGCCGTCCCGTGAGCGGGAGTAGCAATGACCACCGGAAGCCCCCCGGAGACCGTCACTCCCCGATCGAAGCCCAAAAGCTTGGTGGCGATCTGTCCTTGATCGTGGTACATGGTCACGATGCCTTCGAACTCACCTTTGCGGGCCCGGACAAAGATGGTATCCGCGGGAAACGGGCCTCGAACCTCCATCCCCTGCTGCCTTGCTTTTTCCACAGCAGGCTGGATGATTGTCTCTTCTTCCGGGCCAAAAAGGCCTTTCTCCCCCCCATGAGGGTTCAGGGCCGCAACCCCAATCCGTGGCTTTTCCAGTCCGGCCTGGCACATGGTTTTATGCAGAAGAGTAATTGCCCGCAAGATGCCCTCGGGAGTTAGCTGGTCGCAGATTTCCCGAAAACCAACATGGGAGGTGACCCGAGAAGTCCATAAGGGCTCCAA
Source organism: Pseudomonadota bacterium (assembly GCA_018819135.1). GTDB lineage: Bacteria > Desulfobacterota > SM23-61 > SM23-61 > SM23-61 > JAHJQK01. Next base: position 10,478 of record JAHJQK010000168.1, read on the forward strand.
AAAATTGATCTCTCCGGCCAGTTCGGCCTTGGTCAAGCTTATGAAATGGTTTAGTTCACCCTTGAAGGGAGAGCCAGCCAGGCGCATGGCCAGCTTGTTCAGCGGGGCAAAAACCATTGCCGCCGCCTGTCCAGCCATCAGTTGTCCCATACCCAATTCCAGGTATTGAAGGCAGGCTTGCCCTGCCCGGGCACTGACTTCTCCCATCTTGTATTCTTTAGGGTCAAGGTTGGCCAGGTCAAAAATCTCTATCAGGCCCGCGTCCCCTGAAACCTCTGCCCAATTTTTCCGGGGAACGATCTTGAGAGAGGCTTTGGTCAACTGGATCGCTTCGGCCATCACTCGGGCGTCACCGATCACCGCCGGGCGGCAGAGTCGGCGGGTCTCTTCCATGGTCAAAGATTTAGCCACCAGTTCTGGACCGATGCCGGTGGCGTCCCCCATGACGATGGCTAATGGGGGGCGATGATTTTGCATGTCGTTCTCCTCAAATTTTCAGTTTAGAACCTTTCCTTTTCTCACTTCCACCCCCACCGTTTTCTCCAGAAGCTCGATGATCGCCGACATGTCTTTCTTACCCAAACCTTCGGCCGCGGCTCTCGTATAATATTGATAGGCCTGCCCGGTCAGGAATAAAGGGACTTTGTTGGCTTTGGCACTTTCCAGAGCGATTCCCAGGTCTTTCCGCAATAAATCAAGGGCAAAACCTGGTTGGGTAAAGTTTCCTGTAAAAATATAATTGGGAACTCGGTGGTCGAAGAGGAAGGAGTTGCCAGAGCTGGCCCGGATCACCTTATAGAGGATTTCCGGAGCTACGCCTAATTTGGTACCCATCACCAATGCTTCAGCAATACCTGCCAGGTTGATACCCAACAGCATCTGATTGACCATTTTTACCGTCACACCCATCCCTACATCTCCCACGTGGTAAATGGTCTTTCCCATGACCTGGAGGATCTCCATGTGTTCATCCAGCAGGGCTTTGTCCCCTCCCACCATGATGGTGAGCGTCGCTTTTTCCGCCCCGACCGTCCCTCCCGAGACCGGGGCATCGAGAAACTTGATCCCTTTTTTCCGGGCTTCCGTGGCGACAAGCTGCGAGGTGTGGGGAGCGATGGAACTCATGTCGATGATCACGGTCCCGGGCTTCGCCCCTTCCAGAACTCCTCCTTGGCCTAAACAGACGGCTTTTACCTCGTCATCCGCGGGGAGCATGGTGAGGACGACTTCCACCCCTTTGCCGACTTCGGCGCAGCTTTTCGCCTCCTTCGCCCCGCAGGAGACGATCGCTTTGACGGCCTGCGGATTCAAGTCATGAACCGTCAGATCGTATCCCGCCTTGATTAAATTTTTAGCCATGTGATTGCCCATGGCTCCAAGACCTATGAAACCGATCTTCTTTTTAGCCATCCTTTCACCTCTTGCGCATTGCATTCAATGGTAACTCAAACCGTTATCGGACGTTTTGGGGCGCACACGTCTGAAGGTTCCCGGTTTATTCCCTTTTCACTTTGAAATAATATTACATTTTTTTATGACAATATATATCATAAAAACAAATCTAATTTTTCAAAAAATTTTTTACCACCCCCTATGAATGCCCTGGAATGGAAATCGGGAGGAGGATAGAGGAAAAAGACTTCAAACCGTTGGACTTTAGCATCGCTTTTAAGATAATATAATGCTTACTGCTCTCCAGGACGAAGTCCTCATGGCAAAATAAAGAAACGAGGAGGTTTATAGGAATGAAACCGGTAGGAGGTTATTTGAAAAGGCTTTTGCGGGTAGATCTCGGAAGCGGGATGGTAAAAGCAGAAGAACTTCCGGATGAAGTTCTGGAAAAATACGTTGGCGGAACGGGAATAGGAGCCCGGTATCTTTATAACGAGGTTCCCCCAGGAGTGGAGTGGAATGATCCGAAAAATCGCCTGATTTTTTTCTCTGGCCCTCTGGGAGCGACCCGGATCTCCGGAACCGGAACTTTTTCCGTGGTCACCAAAGGCCCCATGACCAATGGGGCCGGGAGCTCCCAGGCCAATGGCCTTTTCGGGGCCTACCTCAAATCGGCTGGAATCGACGGTTTTTTAATTCAAGGGGCGGCTCCCCATTGGGTCTATCTTTTCATCCACGACGGGAAAGCCGAAATCCGCGATGCCCGACATCTACAAGGCAAAGGAACTTTTGAGACCGAAGAGGTTTTACGGAAAGAGTTAAACTTGGGATTCCGGGGAAGCGTCCAGTGCATCGGGCCGGCCGGGGAGAACCTGGTCCGTTTTGCCATGATCTCCGGCGATGGGGGCCATGTAGTCGCGCACAACGGCATGGGGGCGGTCATGGGATCGAAGCGCCTCAAGGCCATCGTTGTGGCCAGGGGCAAAGCGGAGATTCCGATAAAAGATAAGGTAGCCGTGGAGAGGTTGACCCGGGAATTACACGAAGATGCCAAGACCAAAGGGTCCAAGCGGATCTACGAGTTTGGAACGGGCGGGGGGTTTTCCGCAGCTGCTCTGGGCGGCTGGTTGCCGGTGAAGAATTACACGACCGACATTTTCCCGGAGCATGGTAAATTTGACGGCCAGTACCTCCGAACCCACTTCAAGATGAAGCATAATCCTTGCTGGGCCTGCCAGCTCCGGCATTGTAAACTCTGTAAGGTCACGGAAGGGCCTTATAGCGGATTGGAAGGGGAGGAGCCGGAATACGAAGGGTTGGCCACATGGGGGCCGGTGATCGGGAATACCGACCCGGGGGCCGCGGTCATGCTCAACCAATTCAATGATCAGATGGGCATGGACCTGAACGAAGCCGGTTGGACCATCGGTTGGGTCATGGAATGCTATGAGAAGGGGGTATTTAGTAAAAAAGATCTGGATGGCCTGGACATGACCTGGGGAAACGTGGAGGCAGCCCGGGAGATTCTCCAGCGGATCGCCCATCGGCAGGGCATCGGAGAACTTCTCGCCGAAGGGGTCAAAAGGGCCTCGGAGAAGATCGGGGGGGAAGCGGCGAACTGGGCTATCTACAGCCATACCGGAGCCGCGCCCAGAAGTCATGATCACCGCGGCCGTTGGTGTGAGATGTTGGATACTTGTGTATCCAACACGGGAACCATTGAGGCCACCCGAGGAGGGGTCTTCCCGGAACGGCTCGGGTATCCACCGGTGTTCGACAAGTTCTCTCCCTGGGAAGTAGCGGCGATCAATGCCAAGGAGAACGGCTGGCTGCAGTTCGTTGACTGCCTGGGGATCTGCGCTTTCTGCTGTCCAAACCGCGAGCTGACCGTTCAAGCCACCAAGGCGGTGACCGGGTGGGATCTGAATTTGAAAAGCGCTACCCACATCGGCCGGAGGATCGTCAACCTCCTGCGGGTTTTCAACCTGCGCCACGGGCTGAAGCCCGAGTTGGAAAAACCTTCTTTCAGGTACAGCGAAACGCCGAAGGATGGTCCCGTAAAGGGGCGACCGATCCAGCCCTACTTTGATTTCATGGTCCGCACTTACCGGGAATTGATGGGGTGGGACCCGGAGATGGGAAGGCCGCTGCCGCAAACTCTCAAGTCTGTGGGATTGGAGGAACTCATCGAGAAATTTTAAAGAAGAAAATCCCAAATTCCAAATCCCAACCGCCAAACAAATTCCAATGACCAAATTTCCAAATCCGAAACGATACCGCCCCGTTTTGGTCATTGGAATTTTGGGGTCTGAAAATTGTCTGGAATTTGGTGCTTGGGATTTGGAATTTAGTGGCCGGTTCAGCCTGAAAGAGCAAGAGAGGTATTTACAACTTTGTCTTCCTCGAAGGTAAGATTAGAATTCTGGATGGCCGACCGCCTCGGTTTTGATCAGCCGGGGCCCATCATCCTGGAGGAACCGGTGGAAGAAGGGGAGACCCTGCGTTCCCTCCTTACCCGTCTGGCTAAAAGGTTCGGCCACTTCTCCGAAGCCTTATTCGACCCCGCAACCCAGAGCTTATCCAGTGAAGTAAGCCTGCTGATCAATAATCACATTGCTCTTTCTCAGGGGATGGATACAAAGCTGAAGGATGGAGATCAGATCCTCTTTTTGCCCATTTTGGCTGGAGGCTGACTCCCTCCTCCTTTAAACAAGCCGAATAGAAGAATTGGAATTCATGTTAATCCCTTTCCATTTTCCCCCAAATAGCGGATAGATAGCGAGCCTGTCGAAAAACCCATAATTAAAAAATCGCTCTTGGGCGCAAAACGATTTTTCAGAAATTCCATTTAAAAATATATTCTAATTTCAACTTTCTTTGCCACCCGCATCTATAAGTTCCCATATCATCCCGTTAACCAAATCCATAACTCATAATCTTCCCTATATTGTGAACCATACAGTACAAAACCCACTGGATATTCACCTTGATTTTCCCCCGCAACGTAAATCGGTCCAATCCCTTCACCGCCTGGATATTCGCAGATACCGGCTCGACAACCCCCATCCTCTCCGCCTTCTCCCTTAACCTCTCGATCTGCTTCACCCGACTCACTCCCCGAAATACCCCCTTATCCTTTTCATCCTTATCATCCTTCCTATCTACTTCCACCTGCCTCCTCAGAAGCTCCGTAACCTTCTTCTCCATCTTCTCCTTCTTCCGCAGCAAGTCCGAGATCTTTCCGCTCCACTCCTTGGAAGCATTCGAAGGAAGCTTACAACCGTCTAACGCAAACAGCGTCCCGCCCAACAAACCACTCTCCTCGCAAACCAAAAGAACATCCCGAAATAGCGGCAAAATCTCCTCCTGCATCGAGGAAACAAAAGCCGCAATCGTGCTGTGATCCGGGCGCTGACCACACGTTAAAGCCATAAAGGTGACATTCTCCCGACAAGCTTGCTCCATCTTCCGGGAAGCAAGCAAACCCCGGGCATAACCCAGCAAAACCACCTTTAATAAAATCTTAGGATCGTAGGCCCACCGCCCGGTCTCATCATTCTGGTACCGATCCTCAAACAAAGCCATATCCAGGCGATCTTCTACCAGCGTCTGGATGGCAAACTCCAGAGTCCCCGGCACCAACTGGTCTTCCAGGGAAATCGGCATCATTACCTGCTGGGAATAATCATAAGGTTTATACTTGGCCATGGTCTTTTCCCCATCCCATACAGTTGAAAATCAAATCCCGACCGCTTCTTTCTATCACCGATCCAATCTTTCTTGAACCGAAATCAGCGCCCAGAATATAGATTTCTCTTTGAATGGCGACGAAACAAAAAGGGAGTTTTTCGGGCAGAACAATAAAAAAAACAAGGAAGGATTAAAACGGAAGAATTAAGTTGATTCACTCATTATGCCCGGCGTCCTATTTTCAGCCAAATACATCCCCTAATTCGTGATCTTTTTCTGTCGGGGAGGAGAATTTTTTCTCTTTCAACTATTGTCTCATGCCTCTCTTTTCATGTCTTTTTCCGAAGTAATTGTTTCATCGAAAATCGAGAATATTGGGTTACTCTTGCGTTGGAGGAGGTTAGCCGATGACGGACTGGGCGAATTGCAGGTTATTGACCCCCCGGGGGACAACCGCACGGGAGGAACGGTTCGGGGGGTGGATCCACCGATGAAAAAAGAGCGTGGTGGAGGTGATCGCGAAGCCGGTCCGGAAACAGATTCTCAAGGCCGGATAGTTGCTGGCCAGGGTGCGCACGGCCACGTACTGCGCCCTTTCCTGGGCCATGAGATGAAGGGCCGCCCGGTTCAACGCCGCCCCCAGACCGCGGTTGCGAGATTCCGGACGCACGCCGATCAAATCCAGGCTACCGCAGGAAAGGCCGACCGCGCGACTGAAGGCCGGGTTCATTTTTAAGGTGATGAAGCCTTCGATAGTTTTCCCGGAGTCGGCCACAATGAACTCGAATGGATCGGCGTCGAAGGAATTCGCTACCAGCCGACAGTACAAAGACTTGGCCGCTGTGTCGTCAATGATGGGATCGTAGACGAATCGGTTCTGAACGTGCGTTTCCCCCACGATCCGAAGTATTTGGGAGAGATCCCCCCGCCGACAGCGGCGAAACTCGATCCCGGGCAGAGACTTGGGTTGCTCATGAGGTTGAATCTTCTGGCCGAGGAAAATTTCCGCTCCCACGTACCGGAATCCGCATACTTCCAGGGCGTGGGCTGAATACACATCATCCACCGCCACGCGGCAGTCGATAAAATCTACATCGGGAAGCTCTTCAATCACGTACCGCAGAAGCCGCGCGTGGACCAGCGGGCTGTTTGAACGGGCCAAAAGATGGCGGATCGAATACATCTTCGAACCGAAGTGCTCACTCATCGAGGGAAGAGGCTGGAGTGCGATCAAACCCACAAGACGTCCATCGTCTCTCAGGCAGATGATCTGCCTCCCCGGCCCTGTGAGTGTGGATTCGAGGTAAAGAGCCATCTGGTCCCTGGAAACTCCTATGGTCCGCAGTTGGTATTCCTTGTGGGGGTAAGCTTTAAATAATTCTTGAACATCACTGTCTTGTCGGGGATCATATGGTGCGAATAACAGGGGACTCATGTTCATTCATCATCCTCCGGGGCGGTAATTCGAACGCTGGCTTCCCAATGGGTGATGCGCAGCGGGATCCGCGGGATCCATTTCTGGTAGGGGACATGGTCAGGACCGCCCGAGACAATCAAAGGAATCCCGGTTGGGGTGACGGAAGTTGACATCCAGCCCTGTCCCGGGAGATAAACTTCAGAATAGAAATGCCCGAAACGGCCGGCGGTGCGGCAGGGAATCCCGCGGGCGCGGAGAAAACTGCATTCCAGCAGAATGGTATCGGGGCAGCAGCCTGATCGCTTATTCAGGGTGAGAGACAGGTCTTGATACATTTCATCCAGAGCGGAATAAACGGAACGTCCGCCGAAATATTCGCTGCGTTTCTTTTTGTCGTAGGCCACAAATTGTTTGAGAAACTTGGAAAGGCGGACATATTCCCTGCGGGCATCCGGCGGCCCGGATCTTCCCTCTTTCGCCCAGGTCACCGCTTCCGGAAGCGTAGGATCAATCTTGTATCCGCCTTTTAAAAAGGTCTTTATTGTCGGAGGTAGATCCTTCTTGGCCGGTTCACCCGCCAATTGAAGGTCGTGCGCGAGAAGCTCGCCCATCTCCACTCGATATTGAAAGCCGAAATGGAACCGAATTCTCTGTCCGGTCCGGATTTCGGGGTAATTTACACAGAGCCAGCGGTTTCCTGCGGAATCTACACGAATGGTTGATTCTCCGAAGGGCTTGACGAGGTGTTCAGAATAAAGGAGTTTCTGTCCGAATCCGCTCCGCGGAGCGGTTACCTCGAAGTACAGGGGGCCACTGAATTCCTTTTCCTCTACCTCGAAGCCGACCCGATAGATGCCACTCATGCGGAAACGGTGAAGTAAGGAACCCTGAAGGTGGATTGGCAAGGGAGGCCTTTCCATCCATTGGCGAAGGGTGGTTTTGAAAATAGCCTTTTGAGTTCCAAGAATCAGGGCGGCGTCGCGGTCTGCGGGGGAACACCCTGAGTTTTCCAGAAAGGCCAAGTCTTCGAGGTTCAAGGCACGATCGCTCTGAATCAGCACGATCGTCCTTAAATTCGGTTTGATTCTAGCGACTCGGGGCCAGTCGATGGCTGGCGCTTGCCCGAAGAGCTCTGGTCCGGTGACCCCAAGCAAAGAAGCGAAGAAAAAAGCGGCCCGGAGAATTGTCAAAGAGAGGAATCTCCCTCGTGACAATGTCCGGGCGGTCCGACATCCTGCATGAATAATTACTTGCCTTTACTTGCCAGTTCTAAAATTCGTTCCGCGCACTGATCGCAAATTTTTTTTTCGGGTTCCTTACTGGCAGGCATGGTGGCCCAACCCTGCTTTTCAACATATTCTCCTCTTTCATAGGAACTTTTCGCTTGCAGTTCCTTCAGTTTCTGGTCTTTGTTAGGGTCCTGTTGAAACTGGGCGACACATATGGGGACCAACTTCTCCAAAACAGTTTTTTCGGCCATTTTCTCAGTTTGTTCCCGGGCTGAGCTCTGGGTAACCACCCAACCCGCGGAAAAGATGATGATGAGCAGAACAATAGCGCCTACCGCCATACCTCCTGCAAAGGGCTGAATCCATTCTTTTTTCATTTTGGTCACCTCCATTGAATTTATTAGAATCCAAGTTTAAAGCATCACACTCGCTTACAGAAATATACCATGCCTGGATTACAGCAGCCTTTCAAAATCATTACAAATTTGTCATATTTGGTCTAAAAGTGATGGGGAAGGTGTTTCAGGAATTTGATGGCAGAGAAATGGTGAAGGTTGATCCTTTCCCGGGTGTACTCACCACATCGATAGTGCCTTGATGTGCGTGGACAATCGCCTTGACAAAACTCAGCCCCAGTCCCAGCCCCTTTGTAGAGCGGCTATCATCACCCCTATACAGGCGATCCCATATTTTGGGAAGGTCCTTCGGGGAAATACCGACCCCTGTATCAGCGCTGGTGATGACCCATCGCCCGTCAGAATGTTTTGTTTCGATGGTGACCCGTCCCCTGGAAGGGGTATATTTGATGGCATTGTCCAGAATATTGGCCAGTACCTGGGTCATCCGATCCGGATCAACCATTATGTACAGCGCTTCGGGAACATGTATAGCTAGTGCCACTCCTTTTTCTTCAGCGATGTATTGGTACATATCCGTGAGTCCGGTCAAAAGGCTCGAGAGCGTGACCGTCTTTTGATCTAGCTTCATGACCCCTGTTTCCGCTTCGGAAATATCCATAAGCGTGGTCAGCATCTTGAGGATGCGATCGGATTCCTCGATGCAATCCGCCAGCGCTTCCCGGTAAAGGTCAACATCCTTATCTGCCTGCAATGCCATTTCGCACGTATTCCGCAGTCGTGTCATGGGCGTGCGTAGTTCGTGGGCCACGTTATCTATCGACTCTTTCATGCCGGTAATCAGGGCATGGATCCTCTCTGCCATTTCATTGAACAGGTTTGCCAATTCATTCAGTTCATCTCTGGACCCGGTGCAGGGAACGCGAGCGTCATAATTTCCATTGACAATAGACTGCACCGTATGGATCATGTTTTGAATGGGTTTCATCGTCCGGGCTGCAAGGAAGGTCCCTCCTGCCACTCCCATGAGCACAAGAGGTGGTATGATGATGAAAAAGAGTTCGAAAAATTGATCGAGAGCCAGATCGCGAACCTCTGAACTGCGGCCCAACTGAAGCCAACGTCCGTCGTGCAAGCGTCTTGAAAGCAGCAGGAGCTCAAAATCCTCATCCATGGTGGGCAGGTATGTCCATCGGCCATTAGTTATTGGATTGGTTCCCAGCAGAGACAGATCGAACTCTTTCCATAGTTCGGGATACAAAATGTACAGTGTGCGATTTGAAATATCGGCAATGCGGACGAAAAAAGGATTTTTCCCTCGATACGTATTTTTGTTTTCCGCAAGTTCTCTTTGAAGGGAAGGCAAGCCGCGGAAATTGTATTCTGTGGTTAAGCGACCCAATTCAGCGGCAATGGCTGTCTTGTCCACCCTTAACAGCGTATAAGAGAGGAAATAATGGGTCATTATCAAGATAAGGACAGAACATGAAATGAAGAATCCCGAATACCACACAGAGAGGCGAAAGCTGCCAGATTTAAAGGCTCTTAGAGGGATCCTTAAGGGCATAGCCAATTCCCCGAATCGTGTGAATTAATTTGGTGGGAAAATCCTTGTCGATCTTGTTCCTTAACCTGCAGACGAGGACATCTACAACATTAGTTTGGGGGTCAAAATTAAAGTTCCAGACGTGTTCCAGGATCATGGTCTTGGAGATAATGCACTCTGCGTTGCCCATGAGAAATTCCAGCAGCGCAAACTCGCGAGGAGGCAATTCTATTTTTACTCCCGAACGACGCACTTCTCGTCGGTACATGTCCAATACGAGGTCGCTGTATGTCAGCGTGACAGCTTCCGTCCTCCCGCTTGCCCTGCGGATAAGGGCCTGAACGCGCACCAGTAGCTCGAAAAATGCAAAGGGCTTTACGAGATAGTCATCTCCCCCCCTTTGGATACCTCTTATTCGATCGTCCAGAGAATGCTTGGCGCTCAATATGAGCACAGGTGTATTCACTCTTTGAAGTCGTAGTTCTTCAATGAGGCTGATTCCGTCACGTTTCGGCAGCATAATGTCCACAATGGCGGCATCGTATGCAACTGCCAATGCCATTGAGAGACCGGTTTCTCCGTCAACAGCGTGGTCTATAACGAATCCCGCTTCCTTGAATCCTTTCATGATAAAAGAGGCGATTCTTTCATCGTCTTCCACAAGAAGAAGTCTCATAAAATTATGCTATCGCAAAAAATGCCGATATGCAATGAAATCCAATGACAATTCTCAATTGAATAGGGGGAAGGTGGGCTTTTGTGAAATTTCGTATTAGGAATGAAGGTTTCCAAGGGAAAGCATATATAACGATTCCCAAGTTCATCTACGATCAAGGCAGATCCAGTGCCCGAGAGGGCAGGTGAAAAGATTGTTAGATGCATCCTTCCGCAGCATCGGTAGACTGAGCCTTTTGATCGGAGTCACCCTTCAAGATAGAGTGGGGTTCGTCCCGCACGCCGCCGGAGCCAGTTTATGGTTCGAAGCACCTGACGACGAGCGACGATCCACCGCACAAGCCGGTACTTGCCCGGAAAGTCCAGAAGCATGATCCCGATTACGATCGTCAAAATTCCCTGACCCGGCAGCACTATCATGATAATTCCAGCCACAATAAAGACGCACCCGAAGAGGTTCTTTCCTACCAGCAATACCATTCGCACCATTATAGGCAGATCGGCCCACAGCTTTCTATGCAACCTTCCATGTGCGAAATAATCAGAGGGAATTCGAACTGCCAACAAAGGAACAACTATCAGGAACGCAAGGAAGGTCATAATTGATGCGCTGGCTATCCACCAGATTGTATTCTCGTCACTTTGAAGCCAATCAAGCATTCAGCTTATCTTCCGACGGCGTATTGTAAGGAAATTATCTATATCCTCATTCTGTAAAATTTAGTTGAAATATACATATGTAATGGAAAGTGGTCAATCCCAACTTCCATGCAACAATCCACATTCAAGCTTGCCCATATCCCCAAATTTTGAAAATAAGATATTATCAAATCATCTTGAAACCAGATGAATGATCGCTAAGAAAATCGAAGCAATCGTTTATCTGTTGATATCCAAAAATTCTCCCCAATGGTGGATAGGCAATGAGCAAAGGGACGCCGCTTATGATTGCTCAAGGACTGGGGCCTTAGCATCGTTCCAGTTCCCCTGCCTCTAAGAGACTGGATCGAAATCCCGTAAGGCTTTGAAGAGGAAAGAGATTGCCACACTCCCTTCGGTCGCTCGCCATAACAGAAAGGCAGGGCGAGATAGTCTCTTAATCCCAGAACATTTCTATCTGGAAAATCGGAATAACCATTCGAATTTTCACGGGATGGGCCTAGAGGAGATCCACTCTTTTTCCGGTTGAAAAGGCTCCCGGAAAATTATATAATCCTATAAAATTGTCATGACAATTTTATAGGATTATGAAAGATTCTCGATGCGCTATCTTACCTCTGAAATCATAAGATTTCTTGCTGAAGAGCCTAAAATGGCCTTTATTGCTGGCCCCAGACAGGTGGGGAAGACAACCTTGGCCAAACACCTCCTGGCCCAGGCTGAAATGGAGGCCTTCTATTTCAACTGGGACAAAGAGGGAGATCGAATCCTTTTCTTACCAATCCTGGCCGGAGGGTTGGATCAGTTCGGAGTTAGGAGTTCAGAGTTCGGAGAAAACAGGACCAGAGAGGAATTTTTTTAAACTCCGAACTAAGCACTCCGAACTCCGAACTTTTACAGCAGGGCTCGTTCATCCCGGATGTCAAAAAAGTGCATGTTTTCCGGGTTCGGTTCGAGGCAGAGTTGGGCATGGGGTTTGGCTTTGGTGTTGGGATCAGCCCGGGCAATCAGGGCCTGGTCTCCAGCTTGCACATTCAGGAAGACTTCGTTCCTCAAGGGTTCCATAACCTCGACTACGACATCAATCGTTTCCCCAGGAACCGAGCAAGGCGCTTCGGGTAAATCCGCAGGCCGAATACCAAAGATCACCCGTTTCTCCGGGTAGCTCTTCAGCTTGGCCGCTTTGTCCTCCCGAATTTTTAGCTTGAACCCCTTGGTTTGGAAAAAGAGTCCGCCCGGCTCGGACAAAAAGTCGCCTTCTACAAAGTTTATGGCGGGACTGCCGATGAATCCAGCCACGAATTTATTCGCCGGATGAAAATAGAGTTCCAGGGGAGCCCCCACCTGCTGCTTCAACCCATCCTTCATGACCACGATCCGGTCCCCCATGGTCATAGCCTCCACCTGGTCATGAGTCACGTAAATAATGGTGGTCTGCAGACGTTCGTGAAGCTTTTTCAATTCTACGCGCATCTGGACCCGCAGTTTGGCGTCCAGGTTGGAAAGGGGTTCGTCGAAAAGGAAGACTTTGGGCTTGCGAACGATGGCTCGGCCCACGGCTACCCTTTGCCTTTGCCCGCCGGAAAGGGCTTTGGGTTTGCGGGCTAAAAGCTCACCGATGTTCAAAACCTCGGCTGCTTCCTTGACCCGCTGGTTGATTTCCTCTTTGGGAAACTTGCGCAGGGTCAAGCCGAAGGCCATGTTCTGATAGACCGTCATGTGCGGGTAGAGGGCATAGTTTTGGAAAACCATGGCAATGTCCCGGTCTTTGGGAGGAAGGTGATTGACGATTTTATCATCAATATAAATGTTCCCGGCGGTGATATCCTCCAGGCCAGCCACCATGCGCAGAGTAGTCGTTTTACCGCAGCCGCTGGGACCGACCAGGACCATGAACTCCTTGTCCGGGATCTCCAAATCGAAATCTTTCACCGCCTTGACTTCACCGAAGTATTTATTCAACTTCTCCATGAGTACTTTAGCCATCGTTCCTCACTCCTTTAAAGCGCCGGTCATGCCGACGACGTAATGTTCCACGAAAAAGGAATAAACCAACGCCACAGGGACAGAAGCCAGGAGGGCCCCGGTCATTAAAGGCCCCCAATGATAAACATCCCCTCGCACCAATAGTGGAATGGAGATTGGGAAAAGATATGTCCCTCCGGGAAAAGTATTTTCCAAGAGAAGAAGGGGAAAACAATGCAAGCTGGGTGGCAAATAACCTTGCCACTCTGTTATGAATTGTTATGGCTAATATTTAAGCATTTTTCAAAAACGATGACAAGAGGTATTTAATACTCTATAAATTAGGTAAGGCCCAAGGCTTACAGGTTGACAAATTCTTACCATTGCGTTCCGCGCACGAAATCCTGCGCCTTACGCCGTTCGCCCTACGCCTTTTGTTCCGCCAACTGGATGGCCAGTTTGATGGCATCAACCATCGACTGCGGGTTGGCCCGCCCTTCACCGGCTTTACCGAAAGCTACTCCATGGTCCACGGAAGTGCGGATGATGGGCAAACCCAGCGTCATGTTGATCCCGCTCATTTTATCCCATTCCTTACCACCGGGCTTCATGGAGAAGCCAACGAGCTTCACGGCAATATGCCCCTGGTCGTGATACATGGCCACGACCGCGTCATACTGCTTCCCTTTCATCTTGGTAAAGACGGTATCAGGCGGTACAGGCCCCTCTACCAGCCACCCCTTCCCTTTGGCCTCTTCGATTGCCGGAATGATCTCCTTCTTTTCTTCATCCCCAAAAAGGCCATCTTCTCCGGAGTGGGGGTTCAGACCGGCAACTCCGATCCGGGGATTTTCGATCCCCAGTTGTTTTAAAAATTCATAGGTCAGGCGGATTACGGTTAAGACCCGGTCTTTTTTAATCCGGTCGCAAGCGCTCCTCATAGAGGTATGGGTGGTTACATGGGAAACGCGAAAAGGCCCGTGCGCCAGAAGCATGCAATAATCTTTGGTCTCCGTGAGATGGGATAGAAGCTCGGTGTGGCCGGCGTAGTGGAATCCGGCCTTGTTGATGGCCTCCTTATGGATCGGTGCGGTTACGATGGCTCCCACCCGGCCTTCCAGAGCCAGGGCTACGGCTTTTTGGATATACTCTACGGCCGCCTTTCCGGGCATGGGATCAATGCTCCCGTGCTGGAGTCGCGGAAGGTCGATGTTTTTCAGGTCCAGAACCGGGATGGTCCCCGGGTCATCCTTGGCCTGCTCGACTGCCGAGATGGGTTGAATTTTAAGATTGCTTTGGGCGATGGCCAGCGCTTGTTCCATGGCCTGGGCGTCCCCGATCACAACCGGTAAAGCTTGGCGCTGCCATTGTTTCCGTTCCAGGGCTTTCACGATGATCTCCGGGCCGATTCCCGCGGCATCGCCCATGGTGATGGCGATGAGGGTTTTAGGTTTCCTGGCTTTCATGTTTTCCTCTCAGGTAATGGATGATGCGCCAAAGGGCGTCTTTTTCGCCAAACCCCCCTGCTTTGGTAACCAGGCGGAGCCCTTTAAAAGGTCCGTCCGTCAAACGACTACAGGGAATTCCCGGCAGGACTTCTTCCTGGATGGATAGGGCTGAAGCGCCAAGGCGTCTGCATACTCCCATGGCCAGATCGCCCCCCGTGAGCACCAGTCCTCCCAGGCGCCTTTTTTTTAAAAGGCGGGCGGCCACGGTCCCCAGAGCCTTTGGTATTGCCCTCTCTTTTCCGGCAATATGTTTTTGAAACGTGGTCGTCATTATGGCGCCAGGGCTCCGGGTAAGAATTTTTCCCAAGCGCTTGGATATGGCTGCGGATTCTGCCTCAGCCCAGCGGGGGTTAAGCAAGCGATCGAGATCCGGTTCAAGCCAAGGGAGGCGAAAGTATTCCTGGGCCATTTTGATCTGTTCAGCGGTCAAAGGATTGCGGCTGGCGGAAATGATTAAAAGAGGGCCATGAAAAACCTTAGCCTTTCCTTTTGGCCCGTCCGGAAGCGAGGAGACGATTTCGTCGGCCAATCCAACGGACCCGCAGGCCAACACCCTCCCGGATGCTAATTTCCAGGCGGAAGCGATGGCATGCAAATCTGATTGTAAAACTGCATCAATCGCCAGGATTCGCTCCTGGCTTTTTTCAATTCTCTCCGCCAAGCGGGCGGGATCTTGCCTCACTTGTTGTAAGGGAATGTGGCCTGCGGGCAGCCCCGTTTCCTTCTGTAACAAATCTATAATTTTTGAACTCGATAAGGGATGGAAAGGGTCATTGGCATAAGAGGTACGGAGCAATGGCACCCCATGGATCCGCAGAATTCCCCTTTCTACGGTCCGGCCAAGGACTGGAATGGTCGGGACGATAATAGCTTTAGGAATCTTTTGAGCCTCCAGGATCGCCAAAACTTCCCACCCAATGTTCCCCCTCATGGTAGAGTCAATCTTTTTATAGATTGCCCGGGCTTTTAAGCTTTGGCAGGCTTTGTATACTCGGCGGTAAGCGAACTCTCCAGGAAGGTTGCGGCTATCGGTGTTCAAGACCAACACTTGCCCGTTGGGTCTGGAACTTTTTCGTAAGGGGACAAAAGTGACCAAACCCTTTTTACGGAATTGCAGGCCCGTATCCAGGGAGCCGGTGAGATCATCCGCGATAACGGCAAATTCTAAGATGGGGGATTTCATGATTTTAAAAATTCTTAATCTAACCTAACAAAAAAAAAGCTCGAAATCAAGGAATCCTTCATCCGGGCCTTCCTTTCTTTTTTATAATTTCCCTAATATTTTTGAGCCCAGGGAGGCAGGAAGATGCTTCCTCCTTTCTAACTTGACAAAATGCAGGAAAGTGGTATAAAGAAAATGGATTTTTTCGCTGACGATCATACTTTTTCGCAAGCCATCCCTCTGAAAAATGGCCTTTTCCTTCCGGGAGCTAACGTCAAGAGACGGAGCGCGCCATCGATCTTCGACCCGTACATAGCGAGGACGAATATTTCATGGCTATGGCCCTTGAGGAGGCCATAAAGGCGGGGGAGGAAGGTGAAGTTCCGATTGGGGCGGTTTTAGTCGCCGCCGGCCAAATGATCGCCAGAAGCCATAACCGGCCCATCGCCCTCTCAGATCCCACAGCCCATGCAGAAATCCTGGTACTCCGGGAAGGGGCGGTTAAGTTCGGTAACTATCGGCTTTCAGGAAGCACCCTTTATGTCACCCTCGAACCCTGTGCTATGTGTGCCGGAGCACTCCTCCAAGCGCGGGTTAAGAGGTTGGTCTTTGGGGCGGAAGATCCCAAGGGGGGAGCAGTT
This sequence comes from Pseudomonadota bacterium, assembly GCA_018819135.1. Classification (GTDB taxonomy): domain Bacteria; phylum Desulfobacterota; class SM23-61; order SM23-61; family SM23-61; genus JAHJQK01. Next base: position 26,719 of record JAHJQK010000168.1, read on the forward strand.
CGGTCGCTTTACCTTTTGTTGGAAGATGCCCGCCAGAATCATCGGGTGGAAGTTACCGGGGGTGTTCGCCAAGAAGATTGCCGGCTTGTTTTACGCCAGTTTTTCCAGGAACGAAGGTAAAATGATTTACCACAGAGGGCCCAGAGATCACAGAGATATTAACAAAAACAAGAAAGGATGTGGATACACAGATAAAATTCATTAAAAAATTCTTACAAAATTTAAGGAGGTTGAACGTAAGTAAGACAGAGATCGTCGAGATGAAATAATCTTAAAAGCAGAATAAAAAATTCCCAAAGGCAGCTTTTTTTAGCCTTTAAATTTTAATATTTCTCTGTGCGCGCTGTGATCTCTGGGGCTAATCTATTTTTCCGGAGAGGTACCGAAGTGGTCGTAACGGGGTCGACTCGAAATCGACTTGGGGGCCAAAAGCTCCCACGTGGGTTCGAATCCCACCCTCTCCGCCAGAGAATTTAATAAAAATTGGACGGAGATAAACGCAGATTTTCAAGATAGAAAATATAAAAAGCAAAAAAAGACGAAGAAATTTTTTTGTTTTTTTAATATTTGAATCTTTATCGGCGTTCATCTGCGGAAATCCGCGTCCTGATAATTAAAATAACCCGCCGCGGGCGGGACCACGGAGAGATGACCGAGTTGGCCGAAGGTGCACGACTGGAAATCGTGTGTTCCGCCAAAAGCGGGACCGTGGGTTCGAATCCCACTCTCTCCGCCAGAGAATTTAATAAAAATTGGACGCAGATAAACGCAGATTTTCAGGATAGAAAACATAAAAGACTAAGAAGATTTTTATATTATTTGAATCTTTATCGGCGTTTAAAGGCGCAAATCTGCGCCCAACTAACTCTATGATAGCCGGGTCCTGCGCAACGGAAAGTTACCAACCCCGTCAGGTCCGGAAGGAAGCAGCGGCCGTAACTACTTCCGTGTGCCGCAGGGGAGCCTGGCTATCATCATTTTACTCGATCGGTGATGTCCTATTTAGTCCTGGCTAGAAAATGGCGGCCTCAAACCTTTGAGGAAGTTATCGGGCAAAAACCCATCACTCAGGCCCTGCAAAATGCCATTGCCAGGCAGCGGGTAGCGCACGCTTACCTTTTTGCTGGCCCGCGCGGGGTGGGTAAAACCTCTGTCGCCCGGATTTTGGCCAAAGCCCTCAATTGCCAGGAAGGGCCTACCCCTCAGCCCTGCGATCGCTGTGCCTTCTGCCAGGAAATCCGCACGGGTATTGCGGTCGATGTGGTAGAGATTGACGGAGCCTCCAACCGGGGCATCGATGAGATTCGAGAGCTCCGGGAGAATGTCAGGTATCTTCCCGCTAAGAATAAATTCAAGGTTTACATCATCGATGAAGTACACATGCTCACGGACCAGGCCTTCAATGCCCTCCTCAAAACTCTGGAGGAGCCTCCGCCCCATGTTATCTTCATTTTTGCCACTACCGAACCCCATAAGATTCCGCTGACTATCCTTTCCCGTTGCCAGCGGTATAATTTTAAGCGCATCCCCCTGGCCTTGACCGTGGAACAGTTAAAGAAGATTGCCGCTCAGGAAGAGATAAAAATTAGTGACCGTAGCCTCCATCTTCTCGCCCGGGAAGCTGAGGGGTCGTTGCGGGATGGGCAAGGCCTTCTGGACCAGGTTCTCTCTTTCGGCGGAAAAAAAGTGACCGACGAAGAGGTCAATGAAGTATTGGGGCTTATTGACCGCAAGGTCGTTCACGGAGCGATTAAAGCTCTGGCCGACGGAGATAAAACTCGCCTTCTGCAAACTGTCGAAGAAATCCACAACTTCGGTTACGACCTCAAAGAATTTTGCGGAGAACTGGGCCGACTCGCTCGTGACCTTTTAGTTCTAAAGGTCTTCCCCAAGGAGGGCATCGAGTATTCCGGCCTGATCGATCTTCCCGAGGACGAAATCCAGGAACTTTCTTCTCAGGTCGAGAAGTTTTCATTGGAAGAAATCCACAGTCTCTTCCGCTCCCTGCTGACCGCCCATGACGAGATTGCCCGGTCCGCCTTTCCCAGGTTGGTTCTGGAGATGACTTTAACCCGGCTGGCGCGAAGAAAACCCATTTTTTCTGTGGAAGAAGCCCTGGAGAAACTCCGGATCATGGAAGAACGGCTGCGTTCTGGACAAGGCTCCTCTCTCCCCCTTCCATCCCCGCCACCGATGCCTCCAGCGAGCCACCCCTTCATTCCTGCGGAATCCATAACTCTAACCTTCGGGCACCCCCCCACCGAAGAAGAAGAACAAGAACCTCTAACCCTAAAGGGAAACGAAGGAGAGACCGGCGCGCCGGCCAAGGAGAATTCCGCAGAGACGCCGGGAGGGTTAGCCGGGGAAATCAATGACCAGTGGAAAGAGTTCGTCCAATTTGCCAAAAAGAAAAAACCACCCCTGGCTTCTCTTTTGGAACATGGACATCCTTTAACCATGAATGCAGAGCTTCTGGAGATCGGTTACCCGCAAAAATCTTTCTATTTGGAACGCATGCAAGAAGCGGACAACCGCTCTGTTTTGAGCACCTTGTGCGCGGAGTTTTTCCAAAGGAAGATGAAGGTGCACGTTTCCGGCATGAATCCCCTGCCCCTATCCCCTAACCTTTCTGGTAATGGACCCGAAGTAAACCATGGGAGAAAAAACTCCAAGAGAAATCAACAGGAAGAAGCTCTAAACCACCCCCTGGTTAAGGAAGCGCTCAATATCTTCGGGGGGCGGGTGGTGGAAATCAAACTTTTATAAGGAGATTACAATGACCAAAGGATTTGGGAATCTGGTGCGGCAGGCCCAGCAACTCCAGGCCAAGATGCTCAAGGTGCAAGAGGAGATGGCCACGCGTACGGCCGAGGCCTCGGCCGGTGGAGGGATGGTGACTGCCGTGGCCAACGGTAAGCAGGAGCTGCTATCCATAAAGGTAGAAAAAGAAGTAATCAACCCCGAAGATGTAGAAATGCTCCAGGACTTGATCGTGGCGGCAGTCAACGCGGCCCTAAAAAAAGCTCAAGAGATGGTCGCCGAAGAAATGAAGAAGCTCACCGGCGGGATAAATGTCCCGGGCCTAATGTGAGTGAAAAATGACCATCCAACATGCCCAGCCCATTTTAAGGTTGATTCAGGAACTGAGCAAACTTCCCGGGGTGGGGGAGAAGACAGCTTTTAGATTGGCCTTGCACATCATGCGGGCTCCTCAGGAAGACGCCGAAGGTTTGGCGCAGGCCATCCGGCAAGTCAAAGAAAAGATCCGGCTTTGTTCACAGTGCTTTAACCTTACGGACCAAGATCCCTGCCGTACCTGTCAGGATCCAAGGAGAAATGGTGAGCTTATATGCGTGGTCAGCGGGCCTGAAGACTTGATCGCCCTGGAAAAAAGCGGCAGCTACCGCGGGCATTACCATGTGCTCCATGGAGTCCTTTCCCCGTTGGATGGGGTTGGCCCCAAGGACTTACGGGTTAGCGAGCTTCTCTCCCGCTTACCAGGGGGAAAAGTCAAGGAAGTGATTCTGGCCACTAATCCATCGGTGGAAGGGGAAGCCACGGCCCAGTACCTTGCCCAGATCATAAAACCTTTAAACATCCGGGTTACCCGCATCGCCCGCGGAGTCCCTATGGGGAGTGATCTGCAGTATATCGACGAGGTTACCTTGAGCAAATCTCTGGAGAATAGAAGTCCAATATAGAATGAGGGGGCACTAAACCCTCCCGAGAAACTGATGTCGCTGAGAATCTACAATTCCCTCACCAAGAGAAAAGAAGAGTTTGTCCCTTTACAAGAGGGGAAAGTAAAGATGTATGTCTGTGGAGTCACGGTCTACGACCGCTGCCATATCGGCCATGCTCGGGCCGCTGTCGTCTTCGACGTCATTTTCCGTTTCCTGCGCTACCGGGGCTATGAGGTGACCTACGTGCGCAATTACACGGATGTGGATGACAAGATTATCAAGCGAGCTAACCAGGAGGGATTGTCCTGCCAGGAAATCGCCAAACGTTACATCCAGGAGTATGAGGAGGATATGGAGGCTCTGGGCCTGGAGCGCCCGACCCATGAGCCCCGGGCCACGGAAAATATCCCCCAGATCATCGATCTGGTCAAGAAACTGGTGGAGAACGGTTTCGCGTACAGCGTAGACGGAGATGTCTATTACTCTGTGGAAAAATTTTCCTCTTATGGAAAGCTATCCGGGCGTGACCTGGACGAAATGCGTGCCGGAGCCCGGGTGGAGGTGGACGAACGGAAAAACAATCCCCTCGATTTTGCTTTGTGGAAATCCAGCAAGCCGGGAGAGCCTGCATGGGATAGCCCTTGGGGCCGAGGACGCCCGGGGTGGCATATCGAATGCTCGGCGATGAGCCAGCGTTATTTAGGCGAGAGCTTTGATATCCATGGGGGAGGCAAAGACCTGATTTTCCCCCACCACGAGAACGAGATTGCCCAGTCGGAGGCCGCAACCGGGAAACCCTTCGTACGTTTCTGGGTTCATAACGGATTCGTGAATATCGACCGCGAAAAAATGTCCAAGTCCTTAGGCAACATTCTGGCCCTTCGGGATTTACTCCAGGACCATCATCCTGAAGTCTTACGCCTCTTTCTTCTTTCCAACCATTACCGCAGCCCGGTGGATTTCTCCTGGCAGAATCTGACCGAGGCCAGAGCCAGTCTTGACCGATTTTACTACGCTCTGCAGGAAATCGAAGACTTTTTGACCCAGAAAGGGGAGAGTAGGCCGGCCACAACCCCGGAGCCCCCCCAGGGAGCGGCCCGGGAACTTGGTGAGAAAATCTCCCACGCCAAGGGAAAGTTTTTAGAGGCCTTGGAGGACGATTTCAACACGGCTTTGGCCCTGGGTTATCTCCATGATCTCAACCGGATTTTAAACCGGGCCCTAGGGGAAAAAACTTTCCGCCAAGCCCCAGCAGCAGCAGCGCTCCTGGCCGCAGGGAAGAATTTCTTGTTAGAGAGCGGCAAGGTTTTGGGCTTCTTCCAGAATGCTCCGGTTGATTATTTCGCCAGTCAACGGAGGAAATTTCTGAAATCCAAGGGTCTCCGCGAAGAGGAAATAATCGAGCTGATCGCTAAAAGGGTGGCCGCTCGCCAAGCGAAAGACTGGGCTTTAGCGGACGAGATCCGCGCCCGGGCCGGAGATTTGGGGATCATCCTGGAAGACGGACCGAAAGGAACCAGCTGGAAGCCGGCCTAAAAAGTTAGGGGTTCGGAGTTCGGAGTAAGAAAAAACTATTGTTAACTCAGAACTCCGAACTAATAACTCCTGACTTTTTTTTTCGTTTGGGTGTATAATAATGAAATGGCATTTTGTTACTCATGCCGGAAGGCGTTTGAGCTGGAGGGAAAGGTTGGCAGGCAAGAGATTTGCCCCCACTGCCGGAGTGATTTGCACTGCTGTCTGAATTGCCGCCTGTATGATGAATATGCCCAGAATCATTGCCGGGAATCCTCGGCAGAAGGGGTGATCGACCGGGAGAAAAACAACTTTTGCGAGTTTTTCACTTTTCAGGAATCCGAGGCCGCCAGTGGAAAAATTCGCCAACTGGAGGAGGCCCGAGCCAAACTTGAGGCTCTCTTCAAGAAAAAAACGCCTTAAAGGAGGTCAACGAAGATCCAAAAGATTTTTGGGAATGTGTTAGGGCTGAAGCCTTCCCAGAGCAAGAAAATTTTATCCCTGTATCACCGGAGAGTACCTCCTCAGTGGGTGGTTACTCCTGAACTCGCCCGAACCCTCTCTGAACTATCCTGGGACATCCAACGACAAATAGCTATTTTACTGGACCGCGGAGGCAATGTAAGATATGTGGTCGTCGGCGGCCTTTTCGGGATATGGATCCCTGATCTTTCCGATTACCGCATCGGCAGCGGCCCCCGCCTTCGGGGACTGCGCTGCTTGCATACCCACCTGAGGGGAGAACCCTTGACCCACGACGATTTCACTGACTTGGCTCTCCTGCGCTTGGACTTGATGGCTGCCATCGAAGTCCTAGACCACGGCCTGCCCGGAAAGATCTCCATGGCCAACCTGATGCCCCTTAATGAAAAAGGAGAAAATTGGCGCTGCTGGGAACCCCTCCCGGTTGCCAACTTAGAAGTGAACTGCCGGCATTTAATCCAGGCCCTGGAGGATGAATTTGCCAGAATCCAGAAAGGGCGCAAAGCCGGGGACGATCGCGACCGCGCCATTTTGGTTCATGCCTCTTCGGCACCCAAGTCTTGCATTGAGGATTCCCTGAACGAACTTTCTGATCTGGCAGATTCGGCGGGCGCGGTGGTCCTGGATAAGATCAGCCAGCGGCGCCATCATTTCCATCCCCGGCATCTCATGGGCCGGGAAAAGTTGATGGACCTGGCGATCCGGGCTTTTCAGCGCGGGGCGGATCTCCTGATTTTCGACCAAGAGCTAAATCCCAGCCAGATGCGCTCTATCGCGGATCTCACGGACCTCAGGGTCATTGACCGTACCCAACTGATCCTGGACATTTTCGCTCAACGCGCTCATTCCCGGGAAGGGAAGCTGAAGGTTGAACTGGCCCAGATGAAGTATCTGCTGCCCCGGTTGACCACGAAAGACAGCGGACTTTCCCGGTTGACCGGTGGCATCGGGGGGCGCGGGCCAGGTGAGACCAAACTGGAGATCGACCGCCGCAAGGTGCGCGACCGCATCCATCAGTTGAGCCGGGAGATCGAGGAAGTCAATCGCAACCGCAAGCTGCGGCGGAGTCTCCGGCAGAAGAATCAGATACCGGTGATATCCCTCATCGGGTATACCAACGCTGGAAAATCCACTTTGCTGAACGGACTGACCAAAAGCCGGGTGCATGTGGAGAAAAAACTCTTTGCGACCTTAGACCCCACCAGTCGGCGGCTGCGCTTCCCTCGCGAAAGAAACATCCTCATCACGGATACGGTTGGTTTCCTGCGCAACCTGCCCCAAGACCTGCTGGAAGCATTTCGAGCAACGCTGGAGGAATCCAAGGAAGCCGACCTGCTTCTGCACGTGATCGACCTCAGCCACTCGCGGTTTGAAGAACAGATGGAGGCTGTGGAAAAAATTTTGGAAGAACTGGAACTGAACCGCATCCCTTTGCTCAGGGTTTTCAACAAGGCGGACAAGGTAGATCCGGTAACAGCCAACCGCCTCGGCCAGGCCTTCGGCGCGGTATGCATTTCGGCCTTGGATCCGGGAACATTCCCCCCCTTGCTGGAGAAAGTCGAGGCAAAACTTTCCCTTGCCCCAACCAGCCTCCCCGATCAACCTGAAACAGCCTGTCATCCTCCCCTGGAGACCCAGGTTCTATCCCGAGGGGCCGTCTGAAAAATCCATTTTGGAAAAGGGGGATTCAAAATCATGCCTATCTATGAATATGAAGCAACTTCTCCAGGAAGGAGCTGTAAAAAATGTGCGGCAACTTTTGAAGTCCTCCAACGCCTTTCCGACCCTCCCCTCAACTCCTGTCCCGCATGTGGCCAGGGCATAAAACGGAAAATTTCCCGATCCCGGGTAATTCTACCGGGCTCGGCCAGAGGCCGTAATGAAGTAGAACAGAAAGTGGCTGAATATGAACGGCAGGGCATGTACAGCCACGCTGCCGAACTGGCGGACAAAGAAAGCGAAAAACCCGAGAAAACCTATCTCAAAGAGCGGGCCATAGATGACTATAGAAAAGCCGGCTACGAATTCTGAGGAAAGGATACCCTTGTCAAAAAAATCCCATAAAAAAATTCTCCTCCCTTCGTTTTCACCCTCCGAAATATTGGAAATATTTAAAGCCCCCCGCCCCCGGGCTTTCACCTTGACGGAAATTGCCCAGGCCCTTGATACGGCACCGGACCAGCGCAAAAAACTGCGTCGGAAGTTACAGGAACTGGTTGATGCGCACAAAATCGTTAAGCTTGACCGCAGGCATTACGCTCTACCTCCGCGGGCGAAGGTTATCGTCGGTCGGGTTCAGTTGCACCGGGACGGGTTCGGCTTTCTGGTACCTGAAGATGCCAGTCTTCAGGAAATTTTTTTGGGCCGGCAGGAAACCCGGAATCTGATGCATCGCGACCGGATCGCCCTCCATCTGGGCCCAAAAGACCGGGGACGCAAGCATAGACCCCGAGCGGTAGAAGTTTTAGAGCGTGCCCATCGGCGGATTGTAGGTCGTTATATGGCCCGGTCAAAATATGATTTCGTCATCCCCGACGACCATCGTCTGGCCCAAGAAATTCGCATCCCCAAGAAGGTCACAGGCGGAGCCCATGAAAACGATATCGTCCTGGCGGAGATCACCCGCTATCCGACCCAGCAGGAAGGCCCGGAAGGAAGAATTCTGAAAGTCCTCGGTGCTCCTGATGACCCCCGCCTCGACTCGGAGATTATGATTCACAAATATGACCTGCCGGACGCTTTTCCTCCGGAAGTCCTTAAAGAAGCGGGGGCCATTTCCCAAAAAATTTCTCCGGAGGGACGTTCCGACAAAAAAGACTTGAGAAATCTGAACTTCTTTACCATTGACGGGGAGACGGCCCGCGACTTCGACGACGCCGTAGCGATTTCCCGCCTGGCAGGGGGTTTTTTCCGGCTCTGGGTCTCCATCGCCGACGTCAGCCATTATGTAAAGGAAGGATCGAGCCTGGACCAGGAAGCCATGCAGCGGGGAACAAGCGTCTATTTTCCCGAACGCGCCCTGCCCATGCTTCCACCCCGTCTTTCCACCGGAATCTGCAGTCTTAACCCGCAAGAAGACCGGTTGACCATGACCGTGGCTATGGAATTTGACCGGCAGGGGCGGATGACCGGCGCAGAATTTTTTCCCAGTGTTATCCACAGCCGGGCCCGCCTCACCTACACCATGGTCAGAGAAATGCTTCTGAATGGCAACCAGGAATTTATTTCTCGTTATCCCTCTATTTTTGAAGACCTGCGGACCATGGCTGACCTTGGCCGGTTAATTCGCGCCCAAAGGACGGCCCGGGGTTCTATAGACTTTGACCTGCCAGAATCCCAAGTGGTCCTGGACGTCCAGGGGCAGATTGAAGAAATCGTCCGCGCGGAGCGGCACATCGGTCACCGGATCATCGAGGAATTCATGATCGCAGCCAATGAAGCGGTAGCCGGATTTCTCACCCGGGAAAAGGTTCCTTTTGTGCAACGGGTGCACGAACCGCCAGATGAAAAGAAAATTCTTGAGTTCAAGGAATTCGTCTCCCATTTGGGGTATCGATTCATTTACAAGAAAGAACTTCATCCCCAAATTTTTCAGCGGCTTCTGGAGAAGGCCCGGGGGAAACCAGAAGAGAAATCTGTTCATTATTTGCTCCTCCGGTGCATGAAGCAGGCCCGGTATTCGGAGAAAGCACAGGGCCATTTTGCCCTGGCCTCCCCCCACTACCTGCACTTTACCTCTCCTATTCGCCGCTACCCGGACTTAGTGGTCCATCGCATTTTAAAAGAAGCGATCCCGGCCGGTAAAATGCCAGCAAAGCGCCGCCAGCGCTGGGTGAAAAAGCTTCCGCATATTGCTGAGCATTCTTCCCAGCGGGAACGCTTAGCCATGGAGGCCGAACGCGAGATCGTTGACCGCAAGAAAGTACAGTTCATGAGAGACAAGGTTGGCCAGGAATTCAATGGGTACATCTCCGGAGTCCTTCCCTTCGGCCTCTTCGTGGAGTTAGAGGACTTCGTTATAGAAGGTCTGGTCCACATGACCCGGCTTCCTAAGGATCGATACCAGTTTTTAGAAACGAAGCATACGCTCCTGGGGGAGGACAGCAAAAAAACTTTTCGCCTGGGAAATCGAGTGAGAGTGAGGGTGGATGCGGCCAACCTGGAACGCCGACAGGTTGATTTTAGCCTCATCCAGTGATAGAAAAGAATGATGGAAATTATCCGGGAAGAAAAAAATTTCCAACGCGAATTTAAAAATCCAGTCCTGACCATCGGGAATTTCGACGGGGTACACCTGGGCCACCAGCGCATCTTCCAGCGGGTCAAGGAGAAAGCCAGCGAGATCGGCGGGGAATCTATCGTTTACACTTTTGAGCCTCATCCCGTGGAATTACTGGCCCCGGAGCGCAAGCCCCTCTTGATCACTCCCCTTAGAGAAAAACTCCGCCTGATCGAAGAAGAAGGCATCGACGTAGCTATCTGCGCCAATTTCTCCCCAAGGTTTGCCAGCCAAACGCCGGAGGATTTTGTCAAAGACATCCTTTACGATCAGATTAAAATCCGCCAGCTTTTTGTGGGGCACGACTACACCTTTGGTAAAGACCGCCGGGGAAACATCGCCATGCTTATCAACCTCGGGAAAAAGCTCGGGTTCAACGTGGAAGTAGTTGAAGCCGTTCGGGTAGCGGGGGCGGTCGTCTCCAGCACCCGCATCCGGGAACTCGTCCAAAAGGGTGAAGTGCCGGAGGCGGCCAAAATGCTGGGCCGGAACTACCCTCTGTCCGGCAAGGTGATCCGCGGCCACGGCCGGGGCAGCAAGCAGTTAGGATTCCCCACGGCTAATTTAAAACCCGAAGGGGATCTTTTCCCCAAACCGGGGATCTACGCCACGTGGACCTATGATGAAGGCAGGAAATATGCGGGAGTGGCCAACTTAGGATGGAACCCCACTTTCCACGACCAGAAATTTTCCATTGAAGTGCATATCCTCAATTTTGACCGGGATATCTATGGCCAGCCCTTACGGGTAGAATTTGTAGAGCGCCTGCGCGACGAAATCACTTTCCGCGGACCGGAAGAACTGATCGCCCAGATCAAAAAAGACATTTCCCAGGCGAAAAGTATTTTAAAAGTTTCTTAACCTTCTCCGCTGCGGGCCCTTTTTCCCCCGGAAAAATCCCTTGACATAACCCAAGGTCCCGTTATTATTTCTAAGCAGGTTTGATGATCTCGTAAAAAGGCCTTGGGGAGAGCCTGACCATGAACGAGTGGAAAAAAACCTCGTGTATCCTTTGTTTCAATAACTGTGGCCTCGAGGTTCTTACCGCGGGCAGCAAAATCTTGAAAGTCAGGTCCGACAAGGAGAATCCCCGCTCTCAGGGATACCTGTGCCGGAAAGGTGCGAACATCGCCTATTTCCAGAATAACCCGGAACGGTTGAAGTTTCCTCTGCAACGTGCTGGAGATCGCTGGGAGCGTATTTCCTGGGATCGTGCCCTCGATGAAATTGCCGGCAGGCTGAAGGAGATCGTGCAAGCCAATGGGCCAAGGTCTGTCGCCTATATGGGAGGTGGCGGTCAGGGTTGCCATTTTGAAGCCGCTTTCGGCGTACGTTTTCTGCATGGATTGGGATCAAAAAATCATTACAGCCCCTTGGCCCAGGAACTCACCGGCTTCTTCTGGGTTATGGGTAAGGCTTTCGGCCGACAATACCTGCATCCCCTCCCGGACGTTCATAGTTCCGACTTCCTCGTTTTCTGGGGGGCCAATCCCATGGTCAGTCATGACATCCCCCGCGCCCCTCTGATCTTAAGGAACAAGAAAAAAGAGCCAGGTTCTCTTATCGCCGTAGTAGATCCGCGAAAAACGGAGACTGCCAAGCTGGCCGACATCCATCTGCAGCTAAGGCCCGGGACAGACGCTTTGCTTTTTAAGGCGATGATCAAGATCCTGTTGCATGAAGATCTCGTGAATAGGGATTATTTGGCAACAAAGGTCAACGGCTTTGAGGCCGTCCGGGGATGGTTTGATGATGTGGATGTGGATGAAAATTGTCGGGTTTGTAGCCTGGATTCCGATGCTGTCCGCAAGTTCACCCGGCTGTTTGCTACCCGCAAAACGGCCATGCGCAGTGACCTGGGCATCCTGATGGGGCGCCACAGCACTCTGAATTCCTATCTGGAATTGATCCTGCTTGCGCTGGCCGGACGCCTTGGGGTTCCAGGCGGGAATGTTTTTTTGGGCCACCTGATGCCGCTGGGATCTCATACCCCCGAGGACGACCCCCGGACTTGGAAAACCCTAATCACAGACATCCCCTTGATCATGGGCGTTTTTCCGCCCAATGTGCTGCCGGAAGAAATCAATAATGACCACCCCCAGCGCATCCGCGCCCTGATCGTCAGCGGCTCCAATCCTTTACGTTCCTACGCCGACACCACCGCCTATGAGAAGGCCTTGGCCAAGCTGGACTTGTTAGTAACCATTGAAGTAGCCATGAGTGAGACAGCGGTTCTTTCCCATTTTGTCCTGCCGGCCAAGTCCGGCTATGAGAAATGGGACGGTACCTTTTTCCAGGGGAATTACCCGGAGTACTACTTCGACATGCGCCGACCTGTGGTCCAGGCAGATGGAAAACAGGTAGAGGAAGCCAATATTTTCATTGGACTGGCGGAAAGGCTGGGTATGATTCCGGATTACCCTGCCAAGCTTGGGGATCAGGCCCGGGACCGGGCGAGCTACGGGGTAGCGCTTATGGAATACATCCGGACCAACCCCAAGGCGACACCCTGGTTGCCCTACATTCTGGCCAAGACCTTGGGTGAAGAATTGGGTTCAAAAAACCTGGCCGCCCTCTGGGGGCTGCTCGCGCGGTTCCCCCTCATGCATCCCGAAGATGTCGGCCGCGCAGGATACAAGGTGGGGCCCTTCACGGGCGAAGAGATCTTCAGCAAGATTCTAAACACACCCGGCGGAGTTAAAATCGGCGTGGTGGACACGCAGAACAATCTTTCTACCCTGAAGACCCCGGATAAAAAAATCCATATCCACTTCCCCCAGATGGAATCATGGGTAAAGGAAGTAAAACCGGAGGCCGAAGAATCAGCACTGCTGAACAGACAATATCCCCTAGTTCTCATGGCCGGAAACCACATGGAGATGGTGGCCAACACGATCATGCGTGATCCGGTCTGGAATGAGTCGAAAAGAGCCTGCACCATGCGTATACACCCGGCCGACGCGGCAGAGATCGGGATTGGGGATGGAGAAGCAGCGGTCATCGAGACCGAGGCCGGAGCGGTCACGGTTGAAGCTGAGATTACCGACACTTCATACCGAGGGCAGGTGGTCATTCCCCACGGTTTCGGCCTCGTTCACCTGGAAAAAGTGTACGGGGTCAACGTAAACCGGCTGGCCCCAGCCAAACACCGGGACCGCCTGGCAGCAACACCATTGCACCGTTATATCCCCTGCCGGGTGCGCAAGGCGTAAAGACGGAGGCTTTAGTATTCATGACCTTTTTGCTCTTAATCTTTGCCTATCTTTTGGGTTCGGTTCCTACCGGCGTGCTTCTGGCCATGGCTTTCAGTGATGTAGACCCCCGCACCCAGGGGAGCAGAAACATTGGGGCCACCAACGTGTTCCGCACGGCTGGAAAAAAATTAGGGGCCATCACGCTTTTGGGGGACATCTTGAAAGGCTTCATCCCGGTAATCATCGCCAGAGGTTATATCGATTCCTACTTTTGGGTGGGTGCTGTGGCCCTGACGGCTTTTATCGGCCATCTCTACCCTATCTTTTTAAGGTTCAAAGGGGGCAAAGGAATTGCCACTGGACTGGGTGCTTTTCTGGCCCTTGCTCCCCTGTCGGCTATCTTATCCTGCTTGATCTTCGCCGCGGTCGTTTACAGGTGGCGCTATATTTCCTTGGGCTCATTATCGGCCACTGCTGCCTTCCCTGTTTTCCTCGCCATGTTCAACCCCCATCAAATTTATATCCCCTTTGCTCTGGTCATCGGAGCCTTTATCTTTTACCGTCACCGGGAGAATATCGAACGTCTGCTGGCAGGAAGAGAATCAAAGTTTGGCTCCATCCCAGCCTGAAAAAATTTTAATCATCCACTCCGGCGGGATTGGTGACCTGCTTTTGGCCCTGCCGGCCATGCGCCTTTTGCGCCAAGCCTTTTTCCACTCTATCCTTTTTCTTATGGGGCAACCAGAAAGACTTTCGCTGGTTGCTTTTGACCTTCAGGCCCATTCCATTCAGGCCATCGACCAAGCGGGAATGGCCTATTTTTACGCCGCTGGGGGGCCTCTCCCGGAAGGGCTATCCGTTTTTTTCTCTTCCTGCGGTGCGATTCTGCTTTTTGGGAAATCAGGCAGAAAGCCCCTGGCCGAAAATTTAAAAAGGGCGGGGGCGGAACAAGTAATTTTCCTCCCTTCGTTTCCCCCGGAAGGCCTCAAGGTTCACGCCGCCGATTATCTGGTTGATTCCCTGAAAGCTCCGGGAATAGAGGGAGAAAATTCCTTCTCTCCGCTTCGCCTCCCGGAAGATGCCTTGGGTTTTGCCCGAGGTTTTTTAGGTAACTTGGGATTGAAGGAAGGAGAGCGGGTTTTAGCTATCCATCCGGGGAGTGGCAGCCCAGCGAAAAACTGGAGTCCGGAGAATTTTGCCAGGGTCGCGGATGGAATGAGCAGGCGGGCCAAAGTTCTCCTCATCTCCGGACCAGCGAACGATGGCGTTGAAGAAGTCAGAAGAGCATTGAAAAAAGCGGACTCCTTCGTCGTGGATAATCTGCCGTTGCTTCAGCTGGCCGCGTTACTTCAAACCAGCACGGCTTACCTGGGGAATGACTCGGGGATCACTCACCTGGCGGCGGCATTGGGAATACCCACGGTGGCGATCTTCGGTCCCACCGATCCGGCCATCTGGGGCCCCCGGGGGCCGGAAGTTCGGTCCTTTTACGATAGATTTGCCTGCTCTCCATGTTCTTCCAAAGAGCGATCCGCGTGTTCCCGCTCCTGCCTAAAAGCAATTGAAGCGGTTTCCGTGATAGAAGCTTTAGCCCCTTTCTTCCAGTGAGGAATCAATGATCTGCTTTCAAGGGAAAAGGAAGTTCTGCTTTACCTGAGCCCCAAGAATATTTTAAGGCTCAACGTTTTCATTTCTGCCTGTACTGCTACCGACTGAAAGCTTTCTTATTAGAGACTGTTCCGACTGTTCCAATAAAACAGTTAGGGAAAAAGAATTTAGGAAAAGTTCCTTTGAGAGTAAGTAAAGATCCGGGTGGGCTGGCTATTTTAAGAGGATTTGATAGATGAAAGAAGTAGCGCACTTGGGCCAGGAATAGACTTGATCCGTAACGGCTAAACTGCAAACCGGGATGGCGAAGAAAAAGATGATCAATGCGATTATGATCCAATCTGAAAATTTCCTTTTCATCTTTCCTTCCTTTTCCTCCGATTTCGAGACCCCTTAAGCTGAAAATTTGCATACCGTGTGCCAAGTCTTAGGATAAAGGATGGCCTGGGGTTCTCTCCAGTAAACCCTTAAAAATTTTTTCATTTCCTATAGTTAACAATACAATGGGGCTAAGGGGGGCAGGTTCTGATAAAGAGGGCCTAACCTTTTTGATGGTAAGTGTACTTTTCCGGCCACAATATCAACTTTTTTGTGTTCATTTGACCATATCTCTCATCTTGACCATCTGGTTGCGGATATTTTCTGCTTGAGGTCCGGTGTGATTGAGTTTCAAATAGTCCTCCCAGGCTTTGATCGCCCCTTTAAGGTCTCCTTTGTCATGGAGGAAGACGATTCCCAAGTTGTAGCGGCTGTTAACATGTCGGGGATCATCTTCCGCTGCTTTTTTAAACTCCGCAATGGCCCGGTCAAAATTTCCTTTCCGCCGGTACATGATGCCCATATCTGTACGCACGTCGACGTTCTTGGGATCGACCTTTAAGGCTTTGGAATAGGCCTCTATAGCCCGGTCAAACTGATCCGTATCAAAATAGGCATTCCCCAGTTGGACGAGAGCATTTACATTCTTCGGGTCGTCTTTAAGAATAGATTGAAGTGATTCAATTTGCCGCTGCCAGTCTGCAGATGGAGCGGCGGGAGACGGCGAAGAGGGAAGCGGCCTCAAGGCTGCAGGCGTAATGGGAGTATGGTCTTCGTAGGTAACCGCTGCGATCACGCCCACCACGATCCCGGCTACGAAAGCGATGGCGATAAAGAGAAGAGCATGTTCTTTTTTCATTTAAAAATCCTGAAAAAATAGATTTTATAAATCATAACATGAAATTTGTAAAATGTTCAAAAATACTAACCAAAAATATTTGAAATTTTGGTTTCAAATTCGAATTCCGAATATCGAAATCCTAAACAAATTCAAAATTCAAATATCAAAATTCCAAACTTTTTTGTTTAGATAATTCGAATCTTGAACATTTGTGCTTGTTGCGAATTTCGTGCTTCGAATTTAGAATTTAGGCATCCCTTGCGGATAAATGTTAGAGATAAATTCTCCGACTTTAATGGGTAAGAATCTAACCAATTTAAGGCTGTTTTTCCATACTATAGCCTAAGCTTTCATTATACCCAAAAGCGGGAATTCCGCAGGGGTAATCTTTTTTGTTGGTTTGCTTTTTTTCTTGATTTTGTTTAGAATTATTTTAATTGCTTTAGACTTCTTGTCCATGCCGGGATTAGATCATGAAGTCTCGCAAATTCTTTCTAACTTACCATTCCTTTCAAGACCTAAGAAGTTTGCTCAAGTCAAAAGCCTTATCTCTTCCAGAATTTTCTAAAATCGAATTTCCTGCTCCTGAGGAAGAACTGAATCCTGATGTAGAGGAAAAGCTCTTTAGCGAGGCCATGGTCGGCGTTAAACCCATCCCAAGAAAAAAGGAGACAGAAAGTTTTTTCCCTATCACGGCCCCAGAAGTTAAGCTCCCTGAAGACATCCAGGAAAAAGAGGATGCGGAAACATTATTAAAGCTAACCAATCTTGTTCAATATGGAACCGGCTTCAATATATTGGACACAGCCGAATACATCGAAGGGACAGGGTATAATGTCCATCCCGAGGTTGTCAGGCGCCTGCATCGGGGAAATTATTCCATCCAGGCTCACGTGGATCTCCATGCTTTAAAGGTCAATGACGCCAAAGAAGTTTTTGAAAAATTCTTAAAATGGGCCGTGACCACCGGTA
>JAHJQK010000169.1 GCA_018819135.1 Pseudomonadota bacterium
AGAATCACCTGGAATCCCCAGGATGTTATCGCCTGGTTCATGAAGCAGAGGCAGAACAAAGAAAAATCCCAGAAGTCCCATACAAAAAAATGGCGGGAGAAATATCCAAAGTGATCCATCATAACCGGCGTTGTAGTGATACTTAGTAGATCCATTCGCTAAACTCAGCAGAAGGGCCACGTTTCCCAGACAGAAAACGGAGTACTGAAGCAATGATTGACAAGTTCTATTAAAAGGCGTACATTTCCTTCTATAATGAAGGGGGAAAGCAGTTATCACCCGTGGCTTCATTTTCACTCGGGCAGCTGAGGAAAAGGACGCAGAGAACCTGCTGGTAATAAGAGATAAGGCTTTAGCAGAGAAGTACATCAAGAACCAGCAAGACCACGCAAGGCATTCAGAAATTTACGAGGGGCGAGGGAGGTAATTAGATAGACCGAGAGGAGGAGACCCGTTTTCCTTGACTAAAGGAGCGTTTCTTGAAATTAAGAACCTTTGAGGGCGAACCAGTTTTAGGTGAGCTGACCACGGAATATCCAGTGAGCCGGGACGGACTTCCTGTCTTGATTGTAAACGATGAATCCTTCAGCCCGGATGAGGCAGAGTTTTTCTTAGAGTCTGCCACCCCAGAGGAATTGGAGTTGCTTAAAGAGGGTGGGTATGAGCTTCCGAAGTGGGAGGCATGAAGAATACACGAAGGCCTACCCAATTCAATTGGGATTATTGAGATATAAGCAAACATTACAAACGACTGGAAATCCCGAAATAAATACTATCTAAGACGACCCGAAAGATTTCATCCTTCCTAGATCAGGATAGGCCTGCTACACCCTGCCGTCACAGGCAGGAATGTCCCCACCTCGGGGTATTACCTTAATGATATGGAGTTCCTTACGGGGTTTCATAGAAAAAACTAATTGGAAAGAAATTAAATAAATAGAGAGAAGGAAAGAAGTTTGAAAGAATGGGTTCCAAACAGATCCTACAGATCTGAGCAGAGCGAAGATGCCCTGATCATATCCGATGAGTTAGGTTTCGATGTGGTCAGCGAGTTTCCGGGATTGAAAGTGGAGAATGAGAATGTCCTGTTGAGGAAAGAGGAGGAGGTCGTTGAATACTCTCCGGAGCCCTTGGGAAAGGCGGCGGATCCGGTTGGTTTTTACTTGAAGGAGATGGGATCGTTCCGCTTACTGACCCGGGAAGGGGAGGTGGAGATTGCCAAGAGGATCGAAAGTGGACAGCAGGGGGTGTTAAGCGTGGTGCTCAATTGTCCCATTGCTGTCAGGGAAGTCATCAACCTTGGAAGCGCCCTCCGTGCCGGAAAGATAAAGATCAAAGAGGTGACCAATGAGACCGACGATGGAGAGACGAGTGTTGAGGAAGAACAGATCCAGAAGAAGAGGGTTCTCAACTTAATCAATAAAATTCGAAAGGGAGAAGAGCGCATTCGAATTCTCCGGGGGGAGTTGAGGCTCAGGAATAAAGAAGTTCCAACAAAGAGGATTCAGGAAAAGATCTGCAAGAAACAGGCTGAGATATTCGATGCCTTTAAACGGATCAACTTGAGTGAAAAACAGACTAACAGAATCGTCCAGAAGTTGAAGCAGTGGAACATCCGGATGGAAAAGGCTCAAGGGGAAGTGGGAAAACATGAGGAGGATTTAGGGGTCTCAGTCCAGGCAGTCAGAAAGTCTTTGAAGATGATCAAGAAGAAAGTGCCTAAGGGAAGTCCTTTTTACCTGGCTGACAAGCTAAAGGATTGGGAGGAGATGAGCAGGGTCGCCCGGAATGTCAAAAGGAAGGTAGGCAGAATGGAGGTGGAGTGTGGCCTTTCTTCGGATCAGCTTAAAGAGACATTGAGGGTTATTGAGGCAGGGGAGGCCAAGGCCAGTGAAGCGAAGAGTGAATTGGTGAAGGCCAATTTGAGATTGGTCATCTCCATTGCCAGGAAATACTTGAACCGAGGACTTCCGTTTCTGGATTTGATCCAGGAGGGGAATATCGGGTTAATGAAGGCAGTCGATAAGTTCGAATACCAACGGGGCTATAAGTTTGCTACCTATGCAACATGGTGGGTCCGGCAGGCCATCACGCGGGCCATTGCCGATCAAACCCGGACCATTCGTATCCCTGTCCACATGACCGAGGGCATCAACAAACTGAACCGAACCTCTCGAACCCTGGTTCAGCAGATTGGAAGAAAACCCACTCTGGAGGAAATCGCCGAAAAAATGGAGATGTCTCTGGAAAAGGTGCAAAAGATTTTGGAGATCACCCAAAAGCCTATTTCCCTCGAAACCCCTATCGGTAAGGAGGGAGATAGCCGCTTGGAGGATTTTATTGAAGATAAAGAAGTCATTTCCCCTCAGGATGCAGCAATAAGTCTCAATATGACAAGGCAGATTCAAAGAGTCCTCTCGACACTTAGCAAAAGGGAGGAGAAGATTATGAGGCTGCGGTTCGGGATCGCAGAGAAGCACGACCATACCCTTGAGGAAGTGGGACAGGACTTTGATCTTACCCGGGAACGGATCCGCCAGATTGAGGCCAAGGCCCTAGGGAAGTTGAAACATTTCAGCCGGGCCAATAAACTAAGGAGTTTCATCGAGCAATAAAAGAATCCTACATAAGGAGAATGGCCATGAATATCTATGTTGGAAATTTATCCTATGATGTATCAGAGGAAAATCTTCGCCAGGCCTTTGAGGCCTTCGGTCAGGTAAGCTCGGCGATAAATTCCTCTTGATTTTTTTTTGCTTATACAAAATATCAGGAAAGGGAGTGGAATTTGTGGAGGATGATTCCAAAACCAGAGAAGAAGTTCTTGAAGAATTGAAAATTCTCCGAACTCGCCTTCAAGAACTCGAAGAAGCGCGGCGGGTAATCAGCAAAGAAAAAAACAATCAGGCTCACCTGCACGCTGAGTCGGAGGAAGAACTGGGGAAAACGCGGGAGCAACTTCGGGATGTTTCTTTTAAACTTCTCCAGGCCGAGGAAGTCGATTGAATCCACCAAAGGGATAGGAACCACAATCCGAGCATCATGGCCGGTATCGGCTTAATTCTCTTTCCCCTTAACTGGCCCATTTATTTAGAAAAGCTCCAATTCCCACCCGGACCTCCACCCTTAAACCTCTCCAGCAAAAACTGAAAAATCGAGGTTATAGGCTTTGACGTTTAGCTTAAATAGTCCGCGGTGCCCCCTCCCCCTGGATTTTTAAGCTGATCCAATCATTTTAATGAAATGATTGATTGTGGATAGAGAATTGTGATTTACTATCATTGGGGAAAAAGCTTAATGCCAACCAGAGACAATGGCCTTGGTCTTCCGCAGGGGCGAATAGAGATTTTTTTCGATTAAACAAGGGGGATGGTATCGTTTCATCTATGAGCCATCAAACGAAACCCATTCGCTTGCACATTGCCACCTACAATGCCCATAAATGCCGGGGAATGGATGGCCGTACCCGGCCTTCCCGGATTGCCTCCGTGGTCCATGGGCTGAAAGCAGATGTGGTGGCCTTACAAGAGATTATCGGCGCAGGTCCCGGCGGCAGAGGACAAGAAGAGGATATAGGAGCTCGGCTGAATATGGTATCGGTGCTGGCTTCGGCTCGGATTTTACGCGGGCACCTATACGGCAATGCTCTGTTAAGTCGTTTTCCCATCGACCGGCATATCACTTATGATTTGTCCCAGCATGGGTATGAACCCCGCTTGTGTCAGCGAGTAGATCTCTTGATAGGAAAGCACCCGATTCATATTTACAATGTTCACCTGGGAACCTCGCGAGCCGAAAGGATCGGGCAGGCGGTGCAATTGATTCGTATTCTGGAAGACCCAAAAGTACATGGCCCCAAAATCGTACTGGGGGATTTCAACGAGTGGCACCGGGGGCCGGCTTCAAAGCTTCTATCAGAGAGGCTGGACAGCCTGGATTTGGCTCCATTTCTCCAATGGCGCCGGACTTACCCTGGGGTCTTTCCGGTTTTCCATTTGGACCATATTTATTACCAGGGGTCAGTGGAAATTATCAAAGTGGAAGTCCCACGGAAATGGTTATGCTTGGTGGCTTCTGACCATATTCCGATGGTTGCTGAAGTGCACATTTGGATCAAGGGTGAGTCGAGATAGTTCTTACCCGGATTGACTTTTTTCAGATTTCTCGGGGAGATCCCAATGAGGAGAAGGAGCGACGACTTGCGAAGTCAATTGAGTAATGAAGAGGTGTTGCGGGCAACGGGGGCGTCTCTGATACACGGGAATCATCTGCGTATTCTCCGGGATGCTCAGGAAAATTACCCCGCATGGGAGGAGGCAATTCAAGGGGCCCGAAAGAGCATTCACATAGAGATGTACATTATCCATAACGATAAGAGCGGGCGCCATTTCCGGGATCTCCTGGCGGCCAAGGCCCGGGAAGGGGTTAAAGTCCGGGTGATCTATGACTGGTTCGGTTCCCTCAGTCTTTGGGGAGGGTGGATGTGGAAGCCCCTCCGAGAGGCGGGGGGGGAAGTTCGAGTTGCCAATCCGCCAAGAATGAGCAGCTTTTTGGGGTGGTTCAGTCGTGATCATCGGAAATTGATTACCATAGATCGTGCGCAAGCCTTTATATCTGGCCTTTGTATCGGAGATGCCTGGATGGGGAACCCAGAGAAAAAGATTCCTCCCTGGCGCGACACGGGGGTGGAGATTTGCGGCCCGGCGGTGGCCGATGTCGAGGCTGCCTTCGCCGCCGCGTGGAAATTGGCGGGAGGATTCATTCCCCCTGAAGAACTTCCCCGCCGGGAGGACTTGTCGAAGGCAGGGTCTGTATCTTTGCGCATTGTACCGGCCTCTCCGGATACAACGGGAATATACCGTTTGGATTTGATGCTGGCGGCCACCGTGCGTCAGACGTTGTGGTTGACCGATGCCTACTTCATTGCCACAAGCCCTTATATACAAGCCCTCCGGGCAGCGGCCCTGGGTGGAGTGGACGTCCGTCTGCTGGTACCCCATGGAAGCGACATCCAATGGGTTGCCGACTTTTCGCGCACGATGTATCGGTCGCTTCTGGAAGCGGGTGTTCGAGTCTTCGAATGGAACGGATCGATGGTTCATGCCAAGACAGCGGTTGCGGATGGACGCTGGGCTCGGGTTGGTTCCACAAACCTTAACATTTCGAGCTGGATTGGCAATTGGGAACTGGATGTCGTCATCGAAGATGAAGATCTCGCCCAGGAAATGAGTGAGATGTTCCTGGAGGATTTGGCCCGGGCTACCGAGATCGTAATCAGCAGACGCAATAAGGTCCGCCTCATCCAACCTCTCTCGCAGAGGAAGAGATCGGGGGTAGTAAAAGGAAGCGGCAGGCGTGTGCTCTCGGGTATAACCCGCATCGGCAGTGCCCTGAATGCCGCGGTAACCGGGAAAAGAATCCTGAGCCGGGCAGAATCATCTTCCCTCCTAAAATTCGGTATGTTTATTTGCTTCCTTACGTTTGTGGCCTTCTATTTTCCCAGAATGATCTCCTATACAGTAGGGGGGTTACTGGGTTGGACCGGATTTTTTATTCTTGTCAAAGCGCTTCGGCTACGTTATGGAAACCAAGATGAAGAGGCGGAGAATATCGAGCCCAAGGAAAAGGCTTCTTCGGATAAAGGTCCATCATAGTCGAAGTGTTAGGCCGTCCTTTGTTCTTTTAGCGGAAACTTTTGGAGGGTCCGAGTTTTAAGTGGGTTGGGGTAGAGAGAAACGAGGGAGGTTGGAGATCCAATTTTCTTCCTTGACATTCCCAATTTGAGATTTGATTTACGGATTAAATATATTCAATCGTAGCAGGGGGTTTGGGCGTAAGATCATACAGGCATCGATTCACACCTTTGAGGGATGTAATGCGCTCGCAGATGCGGTGAAGTTTCTCCCAGGAAAGCTCGACGGCTGTGGCGGTTCTGGCGTCGACACTGTTAATGCATCGCACGGCGATGATTTGTCCAAACTCTCGCTTGCCCTCAAGGATTCCGGTGGCTCTGTCATTCAAAAGGATGGCCATATACTGAAACGCCCCACTGGTGCCTAACTCCTCTTCGACGATAGCGGTTGCCGCACGGACGACGGCGAGCCTTTCTTCCGTAACCTCTCCCACAATCCGCGTCGCCAGAGCAGGGCCGGGAAAAGGGATCCGGGTGGTGACTTCGGCCGGAAGTCTCAATACTTTGGCGACTTCCCTGACCCCATCTTTGCGCAGCGTCTTAAGCGGTTCCAAAACTTTGTATCCGTATTCTTTCTCCGGGTCAATGCCGAGCTGCACCAGGATGTTATGTTGGCGTTTGATTCCGGCCACGGTTTCTTCGATGTCGGTGAGGATGGTTCCATGCAGCAGGGTTTTGGCCCCGGTCTCGCGGACGAGTTTCCCAAAGACCGTCGCATAAAAGGTTTTGGTGACGGCGTTGCGCTTCTCCTCAGGATCGGTCAATCCCTTAAGCGCATTCAGAAACTCAGCACGAGCATCCACAATTTGGACGGGAATCCCCATGTCGGCAAAGGTCTTGACGACTCGTTCCGGCTCTCCCTGGCGCATGAGGGCGCTGTCGATGAATACCGTCTTGAGCCTGTCGGCGATGGCGCGGTGACCCAGCACCGTAACCACTGAACTATCAACACCACCGCTGAGGGCGTTGATGGCCAGGTTATTCCCCACCATCTCCCTGATGGAAGCAACCTGCTCCTCCACAAATTTCTGATAATCCATCCCTTTTCTCCTTCCCCTCATATTCTGATATTACCAGTGTCAGCCTTCAATTTATATGGAAGGAAAATTATAATAACAGGGTGGAATTGTCAAGAAGTCAATAAAGGCATTGACAGGAAGGGAAATGAATTGTTACAAAAGAAAGCAAGGGAAAAGTTTATCAATGGCAATGAAAGGAAGACGAAAATGGCCTCGAAGACTGTAGAAGACGCGCTGAATTACCTTTTTCTGCACAACACCGTTAAAAAGGACCTGCAGGAGGGAAGAGTCCCGGTCATCGTGCGCGGGGAAGGAAATTATATTTTTGATGAAGACGGAAAGCGTTACCTGGACTTGATGGCGGGGAATACCCGGCCCAACGCCATTGGTTACGGCCGGGAAGAAGTCGCCAAAGCCATGTATGAACAAGCCAAGAAAATGCATTATTACACTCCGGCATTTTATATCACCACGCCTGCGGTCGAATTGGCCAAAAAGCTGGCCTCCATTTATCCTGGCGAGTTGACGACCACCTGCTTTGTCTGCGACGGGTCGGAGGCGGTCGAAGCCGCTTTTAAAATCGCCAAGCAATATCATTATTTGGCTAACCAACAAAAACGTTTTAAGATCATCTCCCGCCAGAACGCCTACCACGGCCAGACTATGGGCGCTTTAAGCGCCTTGGGCTTTTTAAATCCCATGCGCAATGTCATGGCGCCTCTGGTCCCGGGACACGCTTTTTTGATTCCTCCCTACTGTTACCGATGCCCGCTGAACCTCACTTATCCTGCCTGTGACTTGGCCTGCGCCGATGCCCTTGATTCTTTGATCCAATTCGAGGGGCCTGAATTGGTTGCTGCGTTCATTGCCGAGACCATGATGCAAGGGGTCGGAGCTCTTCCTCCGCCCACGGATTATTTCGACCGCATCCGGCAGATCTGCGACAAGTACGGAGTTCTGCTCATTATCGATGAAGTCATCGTCGGCTTCGGTCGGACGGGGAAAATGTTCGCGTCTGAACATTACAATATTAAACCGGACATTATGACAATGGCCAAGCAGCTGACCGGCGGTTATGCTCCCTTAGGCGCAGCCGCGACCACCCGTAAGATTGCCGAGGCCATCCCGACGTTTTTACACTTACACACCTATGGGAACCACCCGGTATGCTGCGCTGCCGCCTTGGCGAACCTCGAAATTATCGAGCGCGAAAATCTGGTAGCCAACGCCGCTGCCATGGGCAAGGTTTTTCTGGAAGGATTGCAAGAACTGCAAAAACACCCTATTGCCGGCGAAGCTCGGGGATTGGGGTTATGGTGCGCCCTTGAAATCGTTAAGGATAAGAAGAAACGAACCCCTTTCCCTCCCCAAGAAAACATCATATCCCAACTCACTCTTGCTGGAAGGGCTCAGGGAGTAATCGTCAGAGGAATGGGAAATAATGCCCTGGAATTCGCTCCCCCCCTGACTCTTACCCGGAAAGAACTTGAGGAAGGGCTGAAAGCCATCGATCAATCCCTTTATGAAGTAGAAAAGAAGCTGGGATATTAAAAATCCAAATCATTGTTCCTTGGTCATCCCTCAGATCAAGCCTGAAAAATCTATGAGCTGGACCTCTACCGGTCGCAATAGAAAAACCCCTCAAACTTTCTGATTGATGAATTGGCGCAACTGGGCGGTGGAGGACTTTCCGGCATCGACGAGCATGCGGATATCGTTTTGAAAGGTGAAGAAACGCATCCCCTTGGCCAGCCATTCTTGGGCCTGGTCGAATTCCGTCAAGTGGATGCCCGGAGCAACCCCAAATTTCTGGCAGGCGGCGATGATCCGCTCGTAAGCTTCGGCCATTTGGGGGTGCTTCATTTGGCCCACGATGCCCAAGGAAAGAGAGAGGTCATGAGGTCCGATCATTACGGCATCCACCCCCGGGATGGAGACGAGTTTTTCGATATTTTCGATCGCTTTCCTGGTTTCCGGTTGAATGACAATCAGAGTATGGGCATTCGCCCACTCCACGTATTCCTTTTGCGTAGCGCGACGATGGGCGAGATGGATGTTGCTCATGGAAAGGCCGCGCTGCCCAAGGGGGGCATAGAGACAGCTATCTAAAATAAGGCGCATCTCTTCGGGGGTCTCCACATGAGGACAAATCACCCCCATGGCCCCTACGTCCAAAGCTCGAGCCAGATAGGGATACGTAGCAACGGTCACCCGGACGAGAGGTACAATTTCTTCGGTACGGGCCAGCGAAAAAATATCCGCCAGAGATCCATAATCGAAAAAACTATGCTCCGTGTCCATAATGAGATAATCCCAGCCCGAGATAGCGTAAATCTGGGCGATCTGCGGCGAACGGAAGCTGGAAACCATACTGCCGATGCAAATCTGGCCTGCCTTAAGAGCTTTCTTGACGCGGTTTTCTTTCAATTCCATTAGACTTCCTCCTCAAAAAATTTTATTCCTGCAAATCCAAACAGCAAGATTGATGGCTTCGTAAAAAGTTCATTTTGTTCCATTTTCGTCATTCCCGCAAAAGTGGGAATCCAGGGTTTCCTGTGAAAACAGGAATCCAGTAAATTGGTATAGTTCCCTGCTTGCGCAGGAGTGACGGCTTTTCTGACTTTTTACGAAAACAGAAAAATTAGGAAATAAGAAAATTATCCGATCATTTTCAGGGTTGCTTTATAGCGACGGGGAAGGGTTTGGTAGAGCTTAGTGCCAAACACTTTGGCTTTGTTCATCTCCGGGGAGACATCGCCGACGATCTTGCCGGGAACACCGAGCACCAACTTTCCTGCGGGAATGATTCGGTTGGCCGTAATTACACACCCTGATCCGATGATGCAATTGTCGCCAATTTCCACTCCCTCGTGCAGGATGGCTCCCATGCCCACCAGGACATTCTCCTTGATTTTCGAGCCGTGGACAATGGCTCCATGGCCGATGTGACTGTCCCGCCCCATCCGGGCGGTCTGTTCAGGATAGGTATGGATGACACAATTTTCCTGGATATTGGAACCATCGCCAACTTCAACATACCCAAAGTCACCGCGCAAAACAGCCCCTGGACCGATGTAACAATTTTTCCCGATCGTCACCCCACCGATGAGGACCGCAGCAGGATGTACGAAAGAAGTTTCTCCGATCTTAGGCCTTTTCCTTTCGAATTCGTAAATGGACATCGGGTGCAGTTCCTTTCTGAAAAGTTTGGGGGAAGAGGAAAAAAGCGGAAGCGGGTCTGTAAGCCGAGTTCTGTCTCCCCGGAATCGATCCGGAGAGGGTGATCATTCCTCTGGCCCCGGCATTGCTGCCGGGATCTAGCGACCTACCCGGGAGCATCGAGCGGGCCACTCTCAAACGCTCCCCTATTTGGTCTTGCTCCAGGTGGGGTTTGCCCTGCCACCCCTGTCGCCAAGGGTGCGGTGAGCTCTTACCTCGCCTTTTCACCCTTACCCCGCGAAACGCGGGGCGGTATGTTTTCTGTGGCACTTTCCCTGGGGTCGCCCCCGGTCGCTGTTAGCGACCACCTTGCCCTGTGGAGCTCGGACTTTCCTCCCGCTGGCAGCGAGCGATCACCCGACCCCCTTCCGCACTTGTCAATAAAGGGTTCGAGGAATCGAGGGTTCAAGGATTCAAGTGAATATCGGATAAATCCAGTAAAGCTCTTAAGCATTTCACTTGACCCCTTGAATCCTGGACCCCTTGGACCCTCTATTTTTATTCCGTCGCTCCTGTGATTCTTTGATTAATGGCCTCGTTGGCCAACTGATCAGCCCGGCGGTTCTCTTCCCTCGGTATATTATGAATACTATATTTAGAAAAACGATTCAAGGTCTCTATGGCCTGTCGATGCAGCGTCTTGAGGTAAGGTTCGCGCACCCTGTATTCTCCCCGCAGTTGTCGGGCTACCAACTCTGAATCCAGGTACACCCTAACACTGGCAGCTCCCAGCTGCCAAGCTTTTTCCAGGGCGAAAATCACAGCCTGGTATTCCGCCACATTGTTGGTGGCCATCCCCAGAAAACGCTTTAATTCCTTAACGGTCCGCCCGTGAGTATCTGCAATCACGGCCCCGATTCCCGCTTCGCCTGGATTGCCGCGGGAGGCTCCATCGGCATGAATAAAAAATTCTAAGGTTCCCTTTTGGGGAGGTAGGGATTGAGGTGTTTCTGGGCTCTCATCTATCCGTTGGGCGCTTTTTAGCAGCAGGTCTTGCAAATCTTCTGCTTTTAATAAAGGAAAGCGTTTCAAGGTTTTAGCCACGCTCAGAGTTTGAGCCAAGTACCGAAGGATCTTTTCTTCAGAAGGGGGAGAGATTTCTTTCTCCTCCTGGAAGAAAGGGAGGGAAGCAGAGGATTTTTCCGCGCTCACGTTCCTTTGGCCTTATCCAACCCATTTGCCCAGAAGAGGATGCGGCTGCAGTTGGGACACAGAATGAGAGCAACCTGTTTTTGCAACTCGATATGAAGTTGGGGGCGCAGGTTCATATGGCAGGCCTGGCACACGCCATTTTGCACTTTGGCAATGGCGATTCCCTGCCGTTTTTCTAACAGCCGGCGGTACTTATTCAGGAGATCCGAGGGGATCTTCTTCTCTCTCTCCTGCCGCTCACGAACCTCGCCGGCCATTTCTTGGTCAAAAGAAGCAGCTTTCTTTTGCAGTTCGTTGATCTGTTTCTGAAACTCTTTTCGCTTGGCCTCCAGGTTTTTCTCTTTTTTACTCAGGTTTTTCTGCACCTCTTCGATGCGCTCCAAAATTCCCAGAATCTCTTCTTCTCTTTGCCGGTTAAGTTTTTTGGCGCTTTCAATTTCCTTTAAAACCGCCTGGTATTCCTTGTTGGTCTTGATCTCAAAAACCCGCGCCTCGGCTTTTTTTACCCGGTCAACTTCCTCTTCCAGATCCTTTTCCTTTTGTCGGCGTTCTTTCTGGAGTTTCTCCAATTCGGTGCGTTGGGCAAGAACTTCAACTTCCTCCTTCTTGAAATCCTCTTCCAGCGATGCTATGCGCTGGGGAATTTCTTCTCTCTCCCGCTCCATCTCCTGGATCTTCAGGTCAACAACCTGCAGAGCGGCCAGCCTTTCCAAATGCACGCGCAATGTATTTCCTCCTGAAAAAAAAGTGCACCCGGAGAGGTGCACTTTTTAATTTAAGCCCCGTTTTGAGTGCCAGAGGCCTTTGTTCTTAAAATTTTTCTATCTTCTACCATCATTGAAATCCTTGGTGGGCCCACCTGGGTTCGAACCAGGGACCTTCCGGTTATGAGCCGGTGGCTCTTCCCGCTGAGCTATGGGCCCATTAATTTTAAAATACCTGTTTTGGGACACCTTGTCAAGGACCCGATAAATCTGTTTTTTATGTAGGAACTTCCCAGCCCGGGCTGAAGGGCCATTCCCTCGGAATCAGAGGTGCTGGTTCTTCATCCCGGGCGAAAACACAAAACTGGGGGGCAAGTCCGATAAATAGTTCCGAGATAGAAGTTTAAAGTTTCTTTTTCATCCGAACGCGTCACCTCGAACTCTGCTTCCCGAATTCCGGACTTATTCCTCCCAACTGTTTTTAGTCGTCCACAAAGGACCGAAGCTTTTTCGAACGGGAGGGGTGGCGAAGTTTCCGTAGAGCCTTCGCTTCAATCTGCCGGATGCGTTCGCGCGTTACGTCGAAATTCTGTCCCACTTCCTCCAGGGTATGATCGGCTTTCTCATCGATGCCGAACCGCATCTTTAAAACCTTCTCCTCACGGGGGGTTAACGTCGCCAGGACCTTCCGGGTCTGCTCCGAAAGGTTCAGGTGGACCACGGCCTCTGAGGGAGAGACGACCTTTTTATCCTCGATGAAGTCCCCTAAATAGCTGTCCTCTTCTTCTCCGATGGGGGTGTCCAAAGAGATGGGTTCCTTGGCGATCTTTAATACTTTACGCACCTTGTCCAGGGAAAAGTCCATGCGCTCGGCAATCTCCTCCGGCGTGGGTTCCCGGCCGTTCTCCTGGACCAGGTAACGGGAAGTGCGGATCAGCTTGTTGATGGTCTCGATCATATGCACCGGGATCCGAATCGTACGCGCCTGGTCCGCAATGGCGCGGGTGATGGACTGACGGATCCACCAAGTCGCATACGTGCTGAATTTGTACCCCCGCTGATATTCAAATTTGTCCACCGCTTTCATCAACCCGATATTCCCTTCTTGGATGAGGTCGAGAAATTGCAGGCCGCGGTTGGTATATTTTTTGGCAATGGAGACCACCAGGCGGAGGTTGGCCTTGATCAATTCATTCTTGGCCAGTTCGGCTTTGGTCTCTCCGCTTTTCACTGCTTGTAGGGTGCGCTTCAGTTCTTCCACCGGGAGGTTAGACTCTGATTCTACCCGGCGGATTTTCCGCTGCGCGTTCTTGACCGTCCGTTCGTATTCCTCTAGATCATCTTTCTTCAGGCCCGTTTTGCGCAGGGTTTTACGAAATTCTTCCGGGTTTTTTTTCCTCGCCCGCAAAAGCCGTTGGAGTTGATCGAGGGACATACGCGTTCGCCTCTGGACACGATTCTGGCACTCCAGAATCTCGGTCTCGCCCTTTTCCACCCTCTCCGCCAAGCCCTTGAGTTTCTGAACGATCTTGTCAATATGCTTGGTTTTGAGATTGATGTCCTTGAGCAGCGAGACGATCTTTTCTTTATTGGCCTGCAGGCGCTTTTCTTGTTGCATCTGGAAAGAAACTGTAATTTTACTTTTCCCCAGCCTCTCCCGAATCTGGCGATTGCGTTCATCCTTTTTTTTAATCTGGTCGATCAAGGAGAGAATCCTCTGAACGTTAAATTCCTCTTCCAGAAAGTATTCTTCTTCCTCCAAGTCCTGGGCCAGCTCTTTGGTCTTCACTTTCTTGGAACGCAGTCGTTCCCCAAACTGGATGATCTCCTTGATGGTCAACGAAGAATCCAGGACGGCATTGATGACTTCCTTCTCCCCAGCCTCGATGCGCTTGGCGATCTCCACTTCCCCTTCGCGGGTAAGCAGAGAAACGGACCCCATCTCCCGCAGGTACATGTAAACCGGATCGATTGCTTTCCCCAGTCCCTCGGCTTCTAAATCCACTTCTTCTTCGACCGGAAGGTGCTCGACTTCCTCCCGTTGCTTACCTACCTTCACCTTATGGGCAACATCGACCACCTCGATGTCCATCTCCCCAAACATCATCATCAGGTCATCGATCTGATCCGAGGATACGATGTCCGAGGGGAGAAGGTCATTGACCTCATCATAGGTTAAAAATCCTTTCTCTTTCCCCAAGTTAATTAGCTGCTTGACTTTCTCCATCTCTCCTTCTTTAGCCATAAAATTTCCACCTCTTCTTTGGCTTATGAATCGGCGTTGGGCTGGAATCTACCAGCGGCATCATCGATCCATTTTTTTTGCTCCAGGAGGAGTCGCTGTTTCCGTTTGAGCAGTTCCTTTATCCCGAAGGCACTGGTAACACCTTCTTTACCCTGCTGGCTCCGGTGCCGGATCTCCTCGTCCACGTGCTGGATCTCCTGCCGAACTTGGAAAAGTTTCACTTGCTTGAGGCAGTCCCTGAGCATCCGGTCGGCATCGATCACGCTTTCCTCGGTAAGAAGTAATTCAGAAGTTAAATCTTTTAATTCCTCATCCCCTACTTGGGCGAAGAATTCCTGAACATCCATTTTTTGTTTGGTTTCCCAGAAGCGCACGATTTCCCCGGCTAATTTCTTATGCCGGGGGTCGGAGAAAGCGTCCTTGCCCACGGCTTCCTCGACCACGGGAATCACTTGGCTGTGCAGGAGCATGAGCTGTAAAATGAGCCTTTCATGAACCGGTCCCCGGGATATCCTCTGGGATTTTTCCACAGGTTCGGCCGCAGGAGCTTGTTTGGTCACTAATCGGGGACGGATCTGGGACTCTTTCAGCCCCAGGCGGCCGGCCACTCGCTCCACGTACAGGGTTTGTTCCAGAGGATCCCTCAGGCGATTTAAGGCCGGGAGGAGATCCCGGACGGCTCGAACTTTTCCCTCCACCGTCCCAGTAGGGTGTCGGCGCAAAGCCTGCTCCAATAAGTAATCTATGAGGGGCAGGGCTTTGGCCAGAACCTGTTCAAATCCTTTTTTCTTTTCCTGGCGGACGAAGCTATCCGGATCAAAGCCGGTGGGCAGAGAGGCTACCCTGACCGCAATTCCTTCCTGCAAGAAAAGTTCCAAGCTTCGCTGGGTGGCTTTTTGGCCGCTCTCGTCCGCATCAAAAATCAGGACGGCCTCTCGGGTATATCGCCCTACCAAGCTCACCTGCGCGGAAGTCAAGGCCGTTCCCAAAGAAGCCACCACATTCCGGATCCCTTCCCGGTTCAGGGAGAGGAGATCCATATACCCTTCCACGATCAACGCCGCTCCCTGCTCCCGGATAGGGCCTAAAGCCACGTTCAAGCCATAAAGGGTTTGACCCTTACTGTAAACGGGGGACTCCGGCGAATTCATATATTTGGGAGAAGCCGGGCTGCCGCTGGCCGCGCCATCATCGACGATCCTTCCCCCAAAACCGCAGATCGTGCCGCCCACATTGATTATGGGGAAAATAACCCTCCGGCGAAAACGGTCATAAAAACCAGATTTCTCCCCCGGCTTTCTCCCTTCTTTCCGCGGGAGAATCAACCCTAGTCTTTCGGCCTGATTCAGGGGAATCCCTTTATTCTGGAGAAAATGGCATAGGGAGTCCCAGGAAGCAGGCGCAAAGCCTAACCGATGGTCATGGATCACTTCTTTCGAGATCCCTCTTTGGCTCAAGTATCTTCTGCCTTCTTCGCCCTCTTTTTGGGCAATCAGCAGGCGGTGGTAGTATTCTGCGGCGATCTCATTGATCTCGAATAACTGGGCCTTCAGACTCCTGCGGGCTTTCTCGGCTTCAGATAATTCCCGGGTAGGGAGGGTTATCCCGTATCGTTTGGCTAATTCCTTCACAGCTTCGGGGAAGTTCAGGCTGTTGACTCGCATCAGGAAATTGAAAACATTCCCTCCTGCACCGCATCCAAAGCAATGAAAGATTCCTTTCTCTTCATTCACCGTGAAGGAAGGCGTTCTTTCCGAATGAAAGGGACAGAGCCCCAGGTAATTTTTCCCGGCTTTCTTCAAGGACACGAAATCGGAAATGACCTCCAAGATATTGGCCCGCTCCCGAATCTCAATAATTTTTCCCTCGGGAATGAAGTCCTTCATCCTTCAGTTTTGTC
This sequence comes from Pseudomonadota bacterium, assembly GCA_018819135.1. GTDB lineage: Bacteria > Desulfobacterota > SM23-61 > SM23-61 > SM23-61 > JAHJQK01. The sequence goes on from JAHJQK010000169.1 coordinate 15,932, forward strand.
CTAACCCTTCTTTACCCGACCGCCGATTGGCTCTACCCGTTGCCGGGGTAGGGCCGATTTCTACAACCGTCACTCCGTCTCCCCCCCGGCCCGGACTGCCGGGCAGGAATGCTTTCACAAAAATATGGCATCTTAAGTGCTCCCGGATGGCCTGGCGAAGCCGTCCTGAACCCGCCCCGTGGATGACCTCCAATTCCGTGAGACCCGCCAAAAACGCTTCGTCGATGCTTTTGTCCACCATGGGAAGAGCTTCCTCCACGCGCAGGCCAATGACGTTCAATTCCCGGGCAGCGCAGGGGATTTGATAGTGAATAAAGCCAGTATGCTTTGGCGGTCTTTCTTTCTTTTTTTCTCCTGACTTCTTTACACGGCCCCCTTTTAGTTGGCTCAAAGCGTTTCCTTCTCCCCCCAGGTCCGAGCGTCGCCCGTTTCTTCCCTTATATTGGCCCGCTCCATCCTCTGGGCTTGCCGGCAATCTCCACCGGTTGATTTTTTCCTCTTCGGCCCTGATGGCCTGTTCCAGACGGTGGACATCGGTTCGACCCTTGGCTTTGAACTCGTTGATCAGCCCCCTGAGGTCTTCTTTAGCTTGCCGGACCAAGGTTTGGGCTTCTTCGCGGGCGCTGGCCAGAATATTTTCTGTCTCCTTTTCGGTCCGCTGTCGGAAAGCTTCAGCCTCTTCCCGAGCAGCCTCCGCTTCCTGCTGCCGGCGATCCCACTCCTGTCTTTTTATGTCCATCTCTCTCTGGGTCTGTTCCAAACTCTGGAGCAGCTGGATTACCTGGCGATCTCCTTCGCCAAGATAACCTTTTGCTTTTCCGACCAACTCGGGAGGGAAGCCCCATTTTTCTGCCATGGGAAGAGCATAACTCTCACCCGGTCGGCCATAGATCAACCGGTAAGTAGGGCAGAGCGTCCCGGCGTCAAACTCCACCGAAACGTTCATCAAGTCGGGGTGGTGCGCGCCGTAGGCTTTAAGCAAATGGAGATGCGTGGTGACCACGGTTTTCGCTCCCCGCTCGCGCAGCGTATCGATTAAAGCCATGGTTAACGCTGCCCCCTCTCCTGGATCCGTCCCTCCCCCCACTTCGTCTAAAAGGATGAGGGAAGATTTATCCGCCGCCTTAACGATCCTGGCGGCGGTTTGCACCCAAGCTGAAAAAGTACTCAAGTTATCCTGCAGGCTTTGTTCGTCGCCAATATCGGCAAAGATGTTGCGAAACACAGCCACTTCACTTCCCTCGGCTGCAGGAATGGGGATTCCACATTGAGCCATTAGGGTCAAGAGTCCCAATGTCTTCAGGGCTACGGTTTTCCCTCCTGTATTGGCTCCGGTGATCACGAGAGTACTCTTGCCGTTATCCAGATGAAGATCGATGGGCACAACTGCTTGGGGTTCAATCAGGGGATGGCGGGCGTGGGTTAAGCGCCAATATCCCTGCTCGTTGAGCAGAGGAATCGTTCCTTTCATGGCTCGGGCATATTTGGCCTTGGCCATAACCAGGTCCAGGCGGCCAAGAACTTCTATAGCTCGGATGATCTCGCCCGCTCGCTCCCGGACTAAGGCTGTCAGGCGGAGGAGAACGCGCCGTTCTTCTTCCTTTTCATCTTTCAAGAGCAAATTTAATTCATTGTTTTCCTCTACCGTAGAAAAAGGTTCGATGAAATAGGTGGCCCGGGATTGGGACTGATCGTGAATAATTCCCGGCATGATGTTTTTAAACTCTGATTTTATGGTAACTACATAGCGTTCATTGCGCAGGGTGACGATTTGATCTTGGAAGATCTTGCGGAGATTCTCCTGTTTCCATAGCGCTTCCAGGGCGTTACGGATCCGGTTACGAACCCGGGAGATCTCTTTGCGGAGGCGCTGGAGTTCTGGGCTAGCTGCATCCAATATTTTCCCCCGGGGACCAAGGGCGGATTGCAGTTCCGCATACAGGTTCTTAAATTCAGGGATTTCCTCCATCCATTGCTGCAACTGCGGATGATGAACACGGGTGTTGCTCACAAACTGTTTAATCCTGCCAGCAGCACCCAGAGTACTCCTCAAAGACAGGAATTCTTCGGGAAGGAGGCAGGTCCCCTCAGGGTGAATTCTCTGTAACAGGGGCCGCACTTCATGGACCCCTTCCATGGGGATGTCGCCCTCTTCTTGCAGAATGGCGGAAGCTTCCGCCGCCTGCCGCAGGAGGGTCTCCACCTCACCCTGCTCCCTGGACGGGCCCAGGGTGAGACAGAGGTTTTGCCCTACCTCCGAGGAGGCATAATCCTTTAAATTTTGCACGAACCGATGAAATTCTAAAACGCGGAGCGCACGCTCCTCCATGAACTTGCCTCAGGCTTCCGGCGCAAATCTTCCCCTGGCCTTCTCGACCTTAATGAGATGGACCCGAGGTTGATTTCCCGTAGCAGTGGGGTCCAGAGTAAACGGCGAAATATGATCGATGATCGTGGAGTGAGGGCTGGAAAACGTGTGTTTGACCCCCTGCTCGTCGCGGCCGAAAAAAAACCGGGCGTTGCGACCAAAGGAGTTGGTTTCTCGCTAACGAGAAAAAAAGTTAAAACCCTCTCCCTGCATCCACTCTTGCCAAACGACCGCAGGGTACTGGGATAAGAAGATAATCGGTCAAAGGGGAATTCTTAACTCGCCAGTTTAGATAATTTTTGTTTAACGATCTCACTGACAGTTTTTCCTTCAGCCCGGCCAGAAATTTTGGCCATAACCGCTTTCATGACCTTGCCCTGATCTTTTATCCCGGTGGCTTGGGTTTCCAATAGGACTTGGTCGATGAGTACCTCGATTTCGGACTGGGAAAGGGGCTGAGGGAGATAAGCCTGGAGGAATTGGAGTTCTGCTTCTTCCTTCTCCACCAAATCTTGCCGTTGGCCTTCTCGAAAAAGTCGAATGGATTCACGCCGTTGTTTGACCAAAGTGGCGATCGCCTCCATCACCTCGGCGTCTGACAGTTCCTTCTTCTGACCGCTGACCTCCCGCTTCTTGATCTCGGTCCGAAGAAGCCGTAGCGCCGAAAGTCTTCTTTCCTCCCGGGCTTTTAGTGCCTCGTTGAAATCTTTCGAGATTTGTTCTTTGAGCATCATGCTTGATTATTCGTCATAAATACGCATGCGCTTCATGGCCCGCTTGCGCGCGGCCAGGGCTTTTTTCTTCCTCTTCACGCTGGGCTTTTCGTAATGCTCCCGCTTGCGGATTTCTGAAAGAATCCCGGCCTTCTCGCACTGCTTTTTAAACCTTTTTAGGGCATTTTCGAAGGATTCACCTTCTTTAACTTTGACCCCCGGCATTCATTTTTCCCTCCCTCCCAAACCGCTTTTTATTTTTACTAATAATTAATCATTTCATTGCCAGAAACGAGAAATAAATTGATAATTTTTACTGAGTCGTTTTTAGATGCTGGGTGTACCTTTTTATATCATGGCGTGTGAAAAAATTTTTAAAAAACCTATAAAATCAACCCCCCGCCAATCAATCGGAATATATAAGAGTTAAATTTTTATGATAATCTTCCTTATCAAGAAAGTCAATTATTTTTTTTAGTTTTTAACCTATCCTGACTGGAAGACTACTCATCTTCAAGTATTCTTTTGCTTCCTTAATGGTATGCTTCCGGTAATGGAAAATTGATGCCGCCAGAACGGCGTCCGCTTTTCCATACACCAGGGCATCCCGAAGGTGTTCAAGTGTTCCCGCCCCTCCCGAAGCAATGACCGGAACGCTTAAGGAATCGGAAAATACCCGATTCAGCGGAAGGTCGTACCCTATATTGGTCCCATCTCGGTCCATACTCGTAAGTAAAATTTCACCTGCTCCGTTCCGTTCTACCTTTTTAGCCCATTCCAGAGCGTTGATCCCTGTCGGAGTCCGACCCCCATGGATGTAAACTTCCCAAAAAAGATTTTTACTGAGCTCATCCAACTCATCGCCGTTATCTTTTCTGGCTATTTCGTCCGCCTCGGCCCATAAACGATCTTCGGCCCGGACCCTTTTGGCGTCGATGGCTACCACAATACACTGACTTCCGAACTTCTCGGAAGCTTCCCGAACAAGGGTGGGATTCTGCACGGCCGCTGTGTTGATGGAAACCTTGTCCGCCCCTGCCCGCAGCAACTCCCGGATATCTTCCAAACTCCTTATTCCCCCCCCAACGGTCAACGGCATAAAAACCTCTTCGGCGGTCCGGCGGACTACATCGAGGATAATCTGGCGGCGTTCGGAGGAAGCGGTGATGTCTAAAAAAGTGAGTTCATCGGCACCTTGTTCATCGTAAACCCGGGCGTTTTCCACCGGGTCGCCAGCATCCCGCAGGTGGATAAAGTTGGTGCCTTTAACGACCCGTCCATCTTTTACATCCAGGCAGGGAATAATTCGTTTGGCCAGCAACTTCAACCTCCTTCTTCGCCTGCTCGGGCGATGGCCTCGGGAAGCTTTAAAGTTCCGGCATAGAGCGCCCTTCCCACGATTACGGCGCCAACCCCTTCCTTCTCTAAGGGCAGCAGGGCTTTGATGTCAGCGATCGTGGCAATACCCCCCGAGGCGATGAGGGGAATTTTCAAGGCCCGGGCTACCTCGCGCGTTGCTGGGAGATTCACACCTTTTTGCGTTCCATCCCGGAGAATATCGGTGTAGATGATCGCGGATGCTCCTAGACCTTCACACTTTCTGGCCAGGTTCACAGCCGCTACATCGGTCTCTTGCACCCATCCGGAGATTACCGCCCGGCCTTTTTTGGCGGCGATGTCCACAGCCACATGCCCCGGCCACTGGAGGCAGGCATCGCGTAGGAAATGCGGGTTCACGAAGGCGGCTGTCCCTAAAATCACCCGGTGGATTCCGAGAGAGAGATAACTTTCGACGGTGACGAGGTCCCTGATTCCCCCACCGACTTGTACCGGAACGGAACACTTTCTCACGATCGCCTCGATCGTTTTCCGGTTTTTAGGAAGGCCTTCCCGGGCGCCATCCAGGTCAACCACGTGGAGGAATTCAGCCCCCTCCCCGATCCACCTATCAGCCATGGCCACAGGATCTTCCCCATACACAGTCTCTCTCCCATAATCACCCTGGAAGAGCCGCACGCACTTTCCCCCGCGAATGTCAATAGCCGGAATGATTAACATAGCAATAATTCGGACGCAGATTTTCGCAGATCACCGCACACTCTGCGTTCCCTTGCCTCCGCAAAGGAATTTCCTAACTTACAAATACTCTTTCCAACCTTTATCGTTCAGTTCCTGTAAAACTCGCCGGACGTCCTGGGATCTTTCTTTGGGGCAGACGAGAAAAGCGTTTCCAGACTCCACCACGATCATGTCTTTCAGGCCGATGATAGCGATAAGTTTCTCCTCGGCGCGTACCAGGCAGCCCGAGCTATCGATCACCAGCACTTTTCCCCGGGTAACCTGCTTCCCACCCGGTAAAACATTCCCGGCTTCGTCTTTGGGCCAAATCTGGGTTAAAGCGGCCCAGCTTCCTACGTCATTCCAGAGAAACTTTACCTGCATTAAGGCCACATTGGGGGCTTTCTCCATGATCCCGTAATCCACCGAAACGGGCTGGATCCGTTCGTAGATATTTTTTAAAACCAGGTTGGCGCGGGGAGTTCCCAAGGAGGCCTTAAACCTCAACATCTCCCTATAAAGGGAAGGGAGAAACCTCTCCAAGGCTTCTAAAAACACTCCCACCTTCCAGACGAACATTCCGCTATTCCAGAGATAGTCCCCTCGATGCAAGTAATGCAGGGCTCTGGCCCGTGAAGGTTTTTCGCGGAAGGCCTTGGCTCGGAAAACCTGCAACCCGGCTGCCTGGCCGAGTATTTCCCCTTTTTGAATGTATCCATACCCTGTTTCCGGTTCCGTGGGTTGTATTCCCAGAGTCACCAAAAAATTCTGTTTGGCGGCAAACTCCGCCGCCCCTTTCAAGGTCTGCAAAAATAACTTCCGATCAGGGATAAAATGGTCGGCCGGTAGGACGGCCATGATGGCTTCCGAGTTCCGTTGTTGAATATGCAGAGCTGCCAGGCAAAGACACGGGGCTGTGTTCTTTCCTTGGGGCTCCATTAAAATATTGCCCGGCGGAATTTGCGGAACCTGGCGGTGCAATTCCTTGGCTTGGAAGCTGGCGGTGACGATAAATATCTTTTCTGCAGGAGCAAAGGGGCGAACTCGTTCCACCGTTTCCCAGATCATCGGGCGGTCGGAGAGGATGGGCAGAATCTGTTTGGGCCTTTTTTCCCGACTCCAAGGCCAGAAACGCGTACCACCCCCCCCGGCCATGATCACCAAATATACCTTCGAGGTTTTACCCATCCTCAATCTTATCCCCTTGGCAATCCCCAATGCGGATTGCCAATTTTTTATTTGGATATTTCCTTAATCCTATTCTCGATCAATTGGCGAATCTCTTTTAGGCGCTCCGGCGTCCTGGCTTCGAATCGCAAGACGATAACCGGTTGAGTATTGGAGGCCCGGACAAGACCCCAGCCGTCAGGAAAGAGGACGCGGACTCCGTCCACGTCCACAATGGGATATTCTTTGCGGAAAGACTCTTTCACTTTTTCCACCAGTGCGAATTTTTCCTCGTCGGGACAGGGTACACGAATCTCGGGGGTGGAGAAAGTTTTCGGCAAATCACCTAAAAGTTCCGGGAGGGTCTTTTCCGTCTGGGAAAGGATTTCCAGCAAACGGCAAGAGGCGTATATGGCGTCATCGTACCCGAAATACCGGTCCGCAAAGAAAATGTGCCCGCTCATCTCTCCCCCCAAAAGGGCCTTCTCTTCTTTCATCTTGCTCTTCAGCAAGGAATGCCCGGCCTTCCACATGATCCCGCGCCCCCCATGCCGGGCAATGTCATCGTAAAGATTTTGCGAACATTTCACCTCGGATACAATGGTCGCCCCCGGATGGTTTCGTAATACTTCCCGGGCAAAAAGAATCAACAGCTGGTCGCCCCAGATGATGTTGCCGAGATGGTCAACGACCCCGATTCGGTCTGCATCCCCATCGTAACCGATCCCCACCTCCGCTCCTATTTCTTGCACCTTGGCAATTAAATCTTTCATGTTCTCGGGGACGGTCGGGTCTGGATGGTGATTGGGAAACCGCCCATCTACCTTGGAATAAAGATCTTCCACTCCGCAACCCAGGTCCCGCAATATTTTAGGGGCTACCGCGCCGGCGGTTCCATTGCCGCTGTCTATTACCAGTTTGATTCTTCGATCGAGATGGATGTTTTGCAGAATATAATTTTGATATGCCGGAATAACCTCTTGGAAAGAGACCGAGCCCTTACCTTCAGCAAATTTTCCGGCCTCGATGATCTTTCGTAAATTCTGGATCTCTTCCCCGAAGAGCGTATCCTTGCCCACGCAAACCTTGAAACCGTTGAACTCGGGTGGATTATGACTGCCGGTGATCATCACCCCGCCTTCCCGGTCGAGGTGGAAAAGGGAAAAATAAAAAACCGGCGTAGGGCCAACCCCGATATCTATGATCTCCAAACCGCCAGAGACCATTCCTTGAACCAGAGGTTCGCGAAACCTCGGTGAGCTCAACCTTCCATCCCTTCCTACCACGACCCGGCGCTTTCCCTGTCGGGATATATAGGTAGCGAAGGCCTGCCCCAAAAGGCGCACGACCTCATCGGTCAAGTCTTGATCCACTATCCCCCGGATGTCATACTCCCGAAAAATTCTCGGATTCATGGCCCTCCTTTTCTTAAAAAAATTATAGGTTACAATAATTTAGCATACCTCTGAGAGAATGGTCAATTGGAAAAGAATCCTTGTAAATTCATCAACCTATTGAAAAGTGAAGGGGGGCAAAATTTGCGATTGACAGAAGGATTACGGCAAAGATATGATGCAAATCTCCTTTTTTGTAGATATTTGCAGCCATGCGGAGGGCTAGCCATGCGTAGCGATTTGATGAAGAAGGGATTGGAGAAAGCGCCCCACCGTTCTCTCTTTAAGGCCATGGGCTTTACCGATGAAGAAATCCGCCGACCGATGGTCGGCATTGCCAATTCAGCCAATGAGATCATTCCCGGCCATATCCATTTAGATAAAATCGTCGAGGCCGTGAAAGCTGGGGTGCGCATGGCTGGAGGGACACCCATAGAATTCTGCACGATCGGTGTTTGTGACGGGATCGCCATGAACCATGAAGGGATGAAATATTCTCTGGCCAGCCGGGAGCTGATCGCCGACTCGGTTGAAGTTATGGCTACTGCCCATCCCTTCGATGCCTTAGTCCTTGTTCCCAACTGCGACAAGATCGTCCCCGGAATGCTTATGGCCGCCATGCGCTTAAACCTTCCTTCCCTTGTGATCAGCGGTGGGCCCATGCTAGCTGGCAAATTTGAAGAAAGAGAAGTAGATTTAATCGGGGTCTTCGAAGGCGTGGGCCGAGTGGCCCGCGGTGAATGGACAGCAGCCCAATTGAAAGACCTGGAAGAATGCGCTTGCCCGGGTTGCGGCTCCTGTGCGGGCATGTTTACGGCCAACTCGATGAACTGTTTGTCGGAAGCTCTCGGTTTGGCTCTTCCGGGGAACGGGACAATTCCCGCTGTGATGGCCGCCCGCATTCGGCTGGCCAAAATGGCCGGAACAAAAATTATGGAGCTTTGGAAAAAGAATATCCGCGCGCGGGACATTGCCACCCTCAATGCTTTTAAAAATGCCATGGCTGTGGACATGGCGCTGGGATGTTCCACCAACACAGTTTTGCATCTGCCGGCCATTGCCCATGAAGCGAAAATTGACTTGAATTTGGACCTATTCAATACCATGAGCAACAAGACTCCGCACCTGTGCTTTCTCAGCCCTGCGGGTCCTCACCACCTGCAGGACCTTGATGCCGCCGGAGGCGTCCCAGCGGTGATCGCTGAATTGGCCAAGATAGGAGAGATCGATAAGACGGTAATGACCGCCACCGGCAAAAATGTGGGCCAGAATTTAAAAGGAGTTAAAGTCAAGGACCATAGAGTGATCCGGTCCATTCACGACCCTTATCACAAAGAAGGAGGCCTGGCTATCTTGCGGGGAAATTTGGCTCCAGACGGAGCAGTGGTGAAACAATCCGCTGTAGCACCCGAGATGATGGTGAATGAAGGCACAGCCATTGTCTTTGAGTCCGAAGAAGAAACCATGGAAGCCATCCTGAAAGGAAAGGTGAAGCCCGGCCATATTGTGGTGGTTCGATACGAGGGCCCTAAAGGCGGGCCGGGGATGCGGGAAATGCTTTCTCCCACTTCCGCAATTGTCGGTATGGGGCTGGACAAAGATGTAGCCTTGATCACCGACGGGAGGTTCAGTGGAGGCTCCCGGGGTGCAGCCATCGGGCATGTCTCACCTGAAGCTGCCGAAGGAGGGTTGATTGCGTTGGTAAAGAATGGGGACCGGATATCGATCAATATTCCGAAAAAAAAGCTAATTCTCCTGGTTAGTGAGGAGGAAATCAAAAAAAGGAAAAAAAATTGGAAGCCGCCAAAGCCGAAGATAAAATTCGGCTATGCAGCCCGTTATGCCCAGATGGTGACGTCAGCGGGTACGGGAGCGGTTTTTAAAGATTTTTTTTAACCTAAATCGATTGGATAGAAATTTCCTTTTTGGACACGGATGTACACAGATTATCAGGATAAACTAAAAAGAAAATAATGATCCGTTGTTATCTGCGTCAATCTGCGTCTTATTAAATTTATAAGAAAATAGGAGCCAGAATAGAGAATAATCCTGCTTTTTTGGAAATCTGGCTCCTGTTTTTTTAATTTTGTCTTCACAATTAATCGATAAACATCTTTTTTTTAAAAACCTTCATTTTTTTCTTGACAAGGTTTTTTTTATGATATAATCTGTAGAAAAACATATCTATATTTATTTATAAATTTAAACATATAACTATTTGCCTACTTCAAATAAGATAAGGCTCCTCTGGAGTATACTCATGAGGACTTCAGATATATTAAAAAAATTAAATATTCCAAGGCATAAGCTTTATTATTTAGAGCAGAAAGGGTTTATAAAGCCGAAACGAATTCCCATGGGGGAACTTGAAACCAGGGAATACAGCGAAGAAGATTTTAAAAAGCTCGAACTAATTTGGAAATATTTACAAAGCGGCTTCAAACATAAAATTGCCTACCAAAAGGCTTTGGAAGAACTGCAAAGTCCAAAACTTGATCTTGAGAGGGGACCATGAACGTTGCAGGCTGTACTGTGCTCCCGAGGGAGCCAAACAAAACGGTAAATCGTGCAGAGGCCACGCTCTCTGCAGAGGAGGAACACCAACACAATCCGTGGAAAGATGCCACCGAGGAAGAATGGGAAGACTGGCGGTGGCAACTGAAACATCGTGTCACCAGTGCGGAGCAGCTCAAACTAATCTTAAACCTTAGCCAGGAAGAAATCGCCGCCATCGAAGCCTCGAAAGGAAGGATGGCTACCGCCATCACCCCCTACTTTGCCAAATTGATGGACCGTAATGATTCCAACTGCCCCATTCGCCGCCAGGCCATTCCAACCCTGGAAGAATTTCACTTCTCTCCTCATGACCTTTTTGACCCCTGTGCCGAAGATGAAAATTCTCCCGTCCATGGCCTGGTCCACCGCTATCCCGATCGCGTACTTCTTTTAGTCACGGATAAGTGCGCCGTTTACTGCCGCTATTGCACGCGCCGCCGGATGGTGGGCTCGAGTGAAAAGTGCATTACCGAGGAAAAACTGGATGAAGCCGTGGCCTACATCCAGTCTACGAAAAAGGTTCGGGACGTTTTGATTTCAGGCGGCGATCCTCTGCTTTTTGAGGACGACCATTTGGAAGGGATCATCGCCAAAGTAAGGAAGATTCCCCATGTAGAGATCATTCGCATCGGAACGCGGGTTCCGGTAACTCTTCCCCAGCGGATCAACCCAACGCTAACCTCGATGTTGAAAAAATATCACCCCCTTTGGATGAGTATCCACTTCAGCCACCCCAAGGAGATCACGAAGGAAGTGCGCCGGGCCTGCGCCATGCTGGCGGAGTCCGGCATTCCTCTGGGAAGCCAGACCGTTCTGCTGCGGAAAATTAACGACCGCCCCGTAGTGATGAAGCGTCTCATGCACGAGCTCTTGAAAATCCGCGTCCGCCCCTACTACATCTATCAATGTGACCTGGCCATGGGCACAGAGCACTTTCGCACCCCCATTGCCGTGGGGATTAATATCATCGAAAAACTGCGGGGACACACCACGGGTTACGCCGTTCCCAGCTTTGTCATTGACGCTCCCGGCGGTGGAGGAAAGATTCCCGTAGGACCTACCTATCTGATCTCCCAGGACAAAGGAAAAATGGTCTTGAGGAACTATCAGGGAAAAGTGTTTGAGTATCAGGAACCCCAATACCAGGGTTCCTGATCATCCTGTGAATCTGGAAAAATCGAGCCCTCTTGCTTAAACGGAAAGAGGGCTTTTTTATTTTTTAGGCTTCTTTTTCAGGGCCAACTGGATAACTTCGTCCATACGCTGTACGAAGTGGAGTCCAGGCCAACCCAGTGGCTACCCCCGGCTCAGAAGTGCGTTCCGCCACTTCCGAGAAAAATTTAATTGGGCCCAAATAAGCAGGCACACTTTCGGCATCGATGACCGTGAGGATTTCCTGGCCCTCAGCCACGCGTTTCGCCACTCCCCGGCATACATTGGCAATCTCCCGCTCCAAATTGCGCACTCCCGCTTCCCGGGTGTATTCGAGAGCGATGCGGCGCAGAGCCCCGTCCTCAAATTTTATATTTTTTTCCTCCAGGCCATGGGCCTCAATCTGCCTGGGAACCAAATAATCTCTGGCAATTCTCAACTTTTCTTCTTCGGTATAGCCCGGAAGATCCAAAACTTCCATCCGGTCCCGCAATGCCGGTGGAATCGGATCTAAAATATTGGCCGTAGTAATGAACATGGCTTTGCTGAGGTCAAAGGGGACATCGATATAATGATCGGAAAAGGAATTATTCTGCTCCGGATCCAGGACTTCCAATAAAGCCGCCGAGGGATCGCCGCGAAAATCCATCCCTAACTTATCAATTTCATCGAGCATGAAGAGGGGATTATTGGAGCCGGCCTTACGGATCCCCTGAATAATCCGGCCGGGAAGAGCACCGATATAAGTACGGCGATGGCCGCGAATTTCCGCTTCATCGCGCACTCCGCCTAAGGACATACGGATAAACTTACGCCCTAACGCTTTGGCGATGGACTTCCCCACCGAGGTTTTCCCTGTACCCGGAGGCCCGACAAAACAAAGAATCGGACCCTTCATGTCCGTCTTGAGCTTGCGGACCGACAAATATTCCAAGATGCGTTTTTTCACTTTCTCCAGATCATAGTGATCTTCATCCAGGACTTTCTGAGCCTGGGGAATATCTAAATTGTCCGCAGTGGCAACGGCCCAGGGAAGTTCGATGAGCCATTCGAGGTAGGTTCGGGAGACCGTGTATTCTGCAGCCGCCGGAGGCATCTTGGCCAGGCGTTCAAGTTCCCGTTCTCCTTCTTTCATCGCCTCCGGTGGGAGTTTGGCTTGAACCAAGCGTTGCCGCAGTTCCTCAATTTCTACCGTCCGCTCGTCTCTTTCTCCCAACTCCTTCTGGATGGCCTTGAGTTGCTCGCGCAGGAAATATTCTCGTTGAGATTTGTCAATCCCTTCCCGGACCTGAGTTTGAATCTTGGAGCTTAGTTCCAGAACGCTGAGTTCCTTTGTGAGCAGTAGATTGGCCTTGTCCAGGCGGTCTTTAACGTTAAGCGTCTCCAGAATGGCTTGCTTATCTGCCAGGGGAACATTCAGGGAAGAAGCGACGAGGTCGGCCAAAGCCCCGGGTTCATCGAGGTTCATGGCCACGATAGCCAATTCAGCCGGGAGATTGGGAGCTAATTCCACCACCTTCTGGAAAATGCCTTTCACCCCCACCATCAAGGCTTGCGTATCCCCTTTCGCCTCCACTGTATCTTGCAGGGGAATAACCCTGGCCCGGAGGAAGGGTTCCCGTTGGGTAAACTCCTTGAGGCGGATGCGTCCAGTTCCCTGGATAAGCAGGCGGATGCTGCTGTTGGGAACTTTGATCATTTTGAGAATGTAAGCCGCGCAGCCGATTTCGAACAAATCTTCCGCTTTAACCTGCTGCTCCATCTCTCTACTTTTTATGGCCACAATGCCGACTACTTTATTGGAGATTAGAGCGGCGTCGATCAGCTTGATCAGCGGTTCCTGGCTGACCATCAAAGGCAGGATCATTTTGGGATAAAGCGTTGTCTCATGGATGGGGATGATGGGCAGTTCATCGGGGATCTCCATTTCCTTAGGCCCCTCCCCTTCCCCGGTTATGGGGCCCGCGGGAGACTTCTCCAAGATCATATTAGATTCATCAGGAATCAAAAGCTGATTGGCATTCATAGGATTTTCACCTCCACGGCCTTGGAGACGGATTCTTTCTTTTTGGGTACAGTGACCATGAGAAATCCTTCGCGGTAGGTGGCCTTGATCTCGTCCACATTGAGGGAGAATGGGACATGCAGGGTCCGTCGAAATATCCGTAGTCAATCTCCATTTGATGGAGCTGGGTCTTGGGGGAAGGGCTGAATTCGGTTCTCGTTCCGGAAATGGCCAGGAGGCTCTTTTCGAAAAGGACCTGAATATCTTCGCCTCTCACGCCGGCGATCTCCATAACAATGACCAGGCTGTCTCCGGTTTCATAAATGTCCATCGGCGGGTGAAAGGACCGCTTGGGCTGGTAACTCAGAGGTTTCACCTCTTTGAAAAATTCTCCCATAAGTCGATGGATTCGGCTTCTCATTTGGTCAAAGTCATCGATCGGCATAGTTCCCTCCCCATTTCCCGGTCTTTATCAATTTAACGTTTTGAAAAGACGCGCTAAACTTCATTGAAAAATGAAAATTGCCAATTGGAAAATGCAAGTTTCTCTGAAAAAGCTTCGTCTTTTTGAAATTTTCAATTTAACTTTTGCATTTTGCATTGAAGTTTAGCCAATTTATTCAAAGGGCTAAACTGTTACCCCGGTCTGATATCTATAAAAACTTTATCAGAAACCCCTCCGGAGTCAATAGATAGCGATTTCCCATTGCCCCCTTTCACTTTTTCATCGTCCTTTCCTTGAAGATTAGTTTTTTTTCTGATAGTATCTTTATGACTCAATTTTTTCAAATTCTCGGATAATTTATTATAGTAGGAGGGTGGCGCATGGCAGAAATCAAGAGTGCCATCGAGCTGGCCATGGAAAAAACCAAAGCCCTTCACCTCTCACGTGAGGAAATGAAGAAGCTCAAAGAGGAGGAGATGAAATCCAAGGCTCATAGCCTGGTGAATCGCTTCTTGGAAGTTGATTTTCACCTCAAGGAAGTGGAAAAGGAATTACTGAAATTTACCCCCGATGAGCGCAAACAATTAGAAAAGCTCATGCGTCAATATTTATCCGAGGCCATCCGCTTGGATCGGGATAATGATCTGATCTTTCAGGGGATCGAAACCCTCCGGGAAGAGAGTACACCCCTTAACCGCCAAATCCAGCAGTTAATTAAAAAATATCGCCAACAGAAAGAAAAAGCTTACGGGGAGTCCGAAGAAAATCTACTAACCAATTGGGAGAAGCAGGGCATTTCTGGCTCGGCGGTTCAGGCCAAGGTTGAAGGAAGCCAGGAGTGGGAGAAAGCCTTATCCCGATTTAAACCGGCCTTCGAGAAACAGCTTCGAGTCCTACAAGAAGAATTGAAAAAATGAAGACCCCTTTTTAGGTTGAGAATCAAGGAGGATCAAGAAAATTATGCCCCGCGTCTTCATACCCGATGATTTTCCGTCTATTTTATCAGGTACAGAAGCCCTGAATCGGCTTAGCCAATCGGCCGAAGTGCAGATCTACACCGAGAAGGCATCCTCCCCGGAAGAGCTCCAGCAAAGGCTCCAGGGGGCCGAAGTCGTCATTAACATCCGGGCCTACTCTAAATTTACTGAACCTTTACTCCAGGCCTGTCCCGATTTGAAATTGATCTCTGTTTTGGGCATAGGCACGGATAACATCGATCTCCCCGCAGCTTCCCGGCTGGGGATCAAGGTGTGTAATACTCCCGGCTTTTCAGCCGTCTCCGTAGCTGAGCATACCCTAACCTTGATGCTGGCGGCGGCGCGAAAAATACCGGCCCATGATCAGGAGCTTCGCGCCGGCCGCTGGACAAGGCTGCCCATGATCCAGCTTCACGGAAAAACTCTGGGCATCGTGGGCTTTGGCAATATCGGCCGGCAACTCGCCTCCTTGGCTAAAGGAATCGGCATGCAAGTCTGGGCCTGGACCCTCAACCCCAGCCCACCAAGAGCCGCAGAAGCCGGCATCCAGTTCGTGGAATTCGACCGGCTGCTCTCCCAATCGGACGTGATTTCCATCACCATTCAGGCTTCCGAAAAAACCCGCGGTCTTATCTCGCGAGAGGCTCTGGCCAAGGTAAAACCCTCCTGTATCCTGGTGAATACAGCACGGGCCAGTATCGTTGATACGTCCGCTCTGATCGAATTCTTGCGGACGGGAAAAATTGCGGCGGCGGCCCTCGATGTCTATGATCAAGAGCCTTTGCCCCCCACAGATCCTCTTTTATCTCTGGCCAATGTGGTCCTCTCTCCGCACAACGCCGGTATGACTCCTGAGGCCATCGAGAAAGGAAATCAGATGGTCGTGGATAACGTAATCGCTTTCTTCCAGGGCCGGCTGATCAATCTGGTCAATGAATAAAATACTTTCACCACAGAGGACACAGAGGGTACAGAGAATGATTTAAAATTTACACAAGGAGCTTTATTTTTCATAATTTTTTTAAACCTCTGTGTTCTCTGTGCACTCTGTGGCCAATAATAAATTGAATGATCCTTCCTTTAGAGTCTTTCAAAGATCGTGGCTAATCCCTGCCCTCCACCAATGCACAACGAGGCGATGCCGTACCTGCCGCCGCTCCTCTGCAACTCGTTGATGGTAAATATGGCCAGGCGGGTTCCACTCATACCGTTGGGATGGCCAAAAGCAATGGCTCCTCCGTTGGGGTTAAGTTTTTCCATAGGGATAGGGCTTCCCTGGGCTTCCAATTCCTTCACGCAGGCCAGAACCTGGGCAGCAAAAGCTTCGTTAATCTCAATTACGTTCATGTCAGACATTTTTAACCCCGTCCGCTGCAAAGCTTTGGGCATGGCCAAGGCCGGCCCAATACCCATAATTTTAGGATCTACGCCCGCCACCGCGCAGGTGACCCATCGGGCCAAAGGTTTGTAACCCAACGCTTTGGCTTTCTCTGCGGTCATCATCAAGACGGCTGCTGCTCCATCGTTGCGGCCGGAGGAGGTTCCAGCGGTTACGGTGCCGTTCTTTTTAAAGACCGGCGGCAGAGTGGCCAGTTTCTCTATGGAGGTCTCCCGGGGGTGCTCGTCCGTGTCAAAAATAACCTGTCCCTTTTTCTGAGAGATGATCAGGGGAATAATTTCATCTTTAAAATAACCCGCCCGGATGGCTTGGAAAGCCCGCTCCTGGCTTCTTAAGCCAAAGGCATCCTGCTCTTCTCGAGAAATTTTATACTTTTCTACCAGATTTTCGGCCGTAACGCCCATGACCAGGCTGTCTTCTACAGTAGGGGCAGTCTCCCGGCGGAGGATCTGCGGGGGGTTGAAGGAATATGCCTCCTCGGCCCTGGGAATCATCCAGGGACATTGGCTCCAGCTTTCCATTCCTCCGGCAATGTAGATGTCACCCAGGCCTGATAGAATCTGGGTAGCCGCATAATTGATCGCCTGCAGGCCCGAAGAACATTGTCTCTCCACGGTGGCACCGGGAAGACTATAGGGAAGGCCTGCCTTAAGAACCGCCCACCGCGCTGGGTTGTAGGCCGCATGCCAGGAATTGGAAAGTCCCATGATCACGTCTTCGATCCCCTTGGGGTCAATCCCGGTTTTATCTACGATGCCCCGGAGGGCAAAGGCTCCCAACTCTTCAGCCCGGTAGCGCGCAATCGTTCCGCCCATGCGCCCGATCGCTGTTCTGACTCCTCCTACGATCACCACTTCTTTCATATGAATACTCCTTTCTTTTTTCTCCTTGTCCCAAAATATTTCTTGATGCCGGTAAGAATGATGATCTCGTAAAAAGTCGAAAAAGCCGTCACTCCTGCGAAACTTGTCCTCGCGAAAGCGGGGAGCAGGAGTTTAGACGTCGTCCCTGCGCAAGCAGGGAACTATACCAATTTACTGGATTCCTGTTTTCACAGGAAACCCTGGATTCCCGCTTTCGCGGAATGATGAAAATGGGACAAAATGGACTTTTTACGAAGCCATCAAGAATATTAAGAGAGAATAACCCCTATGTCAACGTATTCTCTCTTATGCCGGCGATGGGGTATTAAAAAACTATTAGAAAATTTTCTTTTCCGGGGATTTAAATTTATTAAATAGGACGCAGATTTTCACAGATAACCGCCGATAATTATTCTCTTTTTCTTTTATCATAATAATCTGTGTTTATCCGTGTCCAATAATAAGGAAATTCCTATACAATCAAGTTATAATGCCCAGCAGATGGAATACGGACCAAGCGCTTTGATTGTTCATCGGCGTCACCAAATATATTCAAAATGCGGAGGTTGTGACCAAACGAATGGATGCGGAACGAAGAAAGATCTTTGGCCAAATTTTCTTTCCCGAAAGTTTGGCTATCGTGGGCATATCCCGTACCTACAGTGGCCTCGGCGGCCAATTTTTCTTGAAAAATTTGCAAAGGGCAGGTTATCCCGGCCGGATTTATCTGATTCATCCCACCGCTCATGAGATCAACGGCTTGCCCGTTTATCCCAACCTTGCCGCCCTTCCGGAAGTCGTAGACCTGGCCGTCGTTTGCGTTCCCGCCAAACTCGTTCCATCGGTGATGGAAGAAGGCAGTAGGAAAGGGATCCACAACCTTCACATTCTAACTTCTGGATTCAAGGAGCTGGGAACGCTGGCAGGTTCCCATTTGGAAAGGGAGCTCCAGCGGGTCGCCTTAAAAGGCAAACTCAACATCATCGGCCCCAATTGTATGGGGCCTTACGTGCCCGCTTCCCGCTTGATGCTCTGGGGTCAAATACCTGCCAATCCTGGCTTTATAGCCTTTTTGTCTCAGAGCGGGACTCTCACCCAGCGAGTTACCGAACACGCCCATTTCACAGGCCTGGGCATCAGCAAGGCTGTCAGTTTCGGAAATGCTGCGGTCCTGGACAGTACGGATTATCTGGAATACCTGGCCGAGGACCCGGAAACAAAAGTTATCGGCCTCTACCTGGAGAGCATCCGTGATGGGCGGCGGTTTTTGAACCTGGCCCGGCGCATCAATGCCGAGAAGCCCCTGGTGCTTTGGAAAGGGGGTGAAACTCCCTCCGGAGCAGGAGCTGTGGCTTCGCACACCGGAACGCTTGCGGGAGAGGATAAAATTTGGGAAAACGGCCTGCGGCAAGCGGGGATTACCCGGGCTCGCTCCCTGGAAGAGGTCGTGGGTACAGCGATGGCTTTCCTCTACCTGCCTCCCGCCAAAGGACGGCGGTTGTTCATCCTGGGCGGGGGCGGAGGCAACAGTGTTTATTACGCCGACATTTGCATCCGCACCGGCCTGCAGGTACCGCCTTTGATGGGGGAAACTCGGGAAAAATTGACCGCCTTAGTTCCTGCTGTCGGCTCCTTTGCCCGCAATCCCGTGGACGCCTGGCGCGCTTTTCACGACCCGGATTTCATGGCGAAATTCCTGGAGGTGGTTTTTGCCGACCCCAACCTCGATATGATTATCCTGGACCGACTGATTCCGCGGATGACCTATGCAACGGGAGAGAAAGATCATACCCCGGCAGTCATCGAGTACCTCAAAAAAAATCGCTTGCGCAAACCTCTGGTGGTCGTAGTGGATGGAAGCGGGGAAGACACTTTCCTGGCCACCGAAGCCGCAAGAATACGCCAATACTTCTGCCAGGCTGGCGTTCCGGCCTATCCTTCTCTGCCATTAGCCGCGCAGGCGTTAGCCCACTTGGTAGCCTACTATGAGAAGAAATAAGCTTTTACTTAAAAAAGGCGATTCACCACAGAGGGCCCATATGAAATTATTCTCTGTGGTTTAAAAAAGTCGCTCAATTTAGGTTTCAGCTATCAACAATCAGCCCAAAGCAAGAAAAATTTATTTCTTTTCCGATTCCAGGACGCCGGCAATCGCATAGTTGTTCTTGGCCATGTCATGCAGGATGATGCGCACGGCTTCCGGTTTGACCGCCAAGGATTTTACCACCGCCTCGGTCATGGCACCGACCAGCTTTCTCTTGAGATCTAAACTCCTTCCTTCCAGCATGTGAACGTGAATGATCGGCATCGGCTCCTCCTTTGTTATCTCGACAGAACTAAAGGTCGAGAAATAATAAAATGTTCTAACGACTGGAACAGGGTCAGGCAAAAGTCTGGCCTATATCGTGCCAATTGTTGATCATGTTCTCCGTGGAGGGTCAGGGAAAGGCATTCAGGCAATCATAATCTATCCCATGAATGCCTTATGCAACAGTCAATTTGGGGAACTGGAGAAATTCATCAAATATGGGTTTCCAAAAGGACAAGAGCCCGTAAGCTTTGCAAAATATACCGGACAAGAAGGGGAGGAGATAAGACAAGAAATTATTGCCAAACCCCCGGATATACTGCTTACAAATTACGTGATGATGGAGTTAATCCTTACCCGCCCTCATGAAAAGAATATCGTTCAGGGTGCACAAGGACTACGCTTTTTG
>JAHJQK010000016.1 GCA_018819135.1 Pseudomonadota bacterium
CAGGACTTATCTAAAAAAACAAATAAGGTGTGCCCGGAATTTAAAGTAATGTCTGTTCTGCGGTTTAATCTGCATAGAACAAAGAATAGCTGGCCCCTCAATCTTTTGGTAATTTACTTATTTAAGGGCGTCCCGCCTCCCTGGGCACGCTATTACCGTTGCCTGACCCAGTTCGACAACGGCGGAATTTGCGCTCAAACCCCAAGTAGATACCGGAAAATTATTTGATTTGCTTGGGATCATATTTTCCCCGGGATTCCTCCAGAGCAACGGACTGGGTAACGCCCGGTTCAATAACCCGATTCTTCAGCCTGAGCCACAAGGGATCATTAACGAGAAGTTGCCGTGTCTTTTTGCGTTTCTCCGCCCATGAGAGCCCCTGGTCCTCCTCATCAATTTTAGCCCTCCGGGTGCGCATCCAGACTACGGTATCAAAGGTTTTCTTCTTCATAGGAAACCTCCTTCGGAGTGCGAATTTCTATTATCCCATATCCCTGCTCTAAGTTCACAGCATTGAACAGACGAATCCTTCCAAGATTGACTATGTGCTTGAAATTCCAACTGACCATAACATCAACGCGACCAATAGTGGCCAAAGCTACGTGGAGGGCGTCCGAACGGCTACCTGGACCGACAATTCCATGAGTTAGATACGCCTCCGCCAATTCATCGGCTTCCGCTGTATCCGCCAGGATAACCTGATGGGCTTCCGGCACTTCGGGAATGTGTCTTCGAACTCTATCGGGAGCCTCTTGCAGTTCGCGCAGAGTATGCTCTGAAAGAACCTGGATGAAGGCCCCTTTGATGAAAAGACGCCATAACGCGAGACTATCCTCGGCAAATTCGGGGTCTTCACAACCGCCGATGACCGACGCGTCAACATAAATATGGAGTCTTTTCACTATTTATTCTCCTTTTCGAAATGGCTTTTTACAAAGATTATTACTCTCCCTGAATCAATTGTAGAACATCCCAGGCTTGGAGCACCAAATATTTTGTTCGGTATTCACCGTACTCCCGCTCCTCTTTTTCCTTGAGGACGCGGAAGGTTTCGCCGGGGGAATCGGGGTCATAAAAGTCTTTGAGGCCGAAAGCCTCCCTCCCTTTTATCGAAGGCAAAAACCGGCCGCAGAATTTATTAAAAGAAATAAGTAAGGTGTCCCCGGAATTACTCCGCTCGCATTTACTGAAAAATCACTGCTCTTTTTTCTTTAGGATATTGGCAAGCGCTTCTATGAGCGGCGGCAGGTCATTTTTAATGGTATCGAAAAGGATATCGTAATCCACGTAATCATACCCATGAATGAGGCGGTTACGGGTACTGATGATTTTGGGCCAAGGAATTTGAGGATATTTTGTTTGTATATCGCGCGGAACTTGACTGGCTGCTTCACCAATGAGTTCGACCAGATGAATTAGGGCCAGACCCAATTGCCGGTTCTTTTCTATTTCTGCAGAAGTTCTTTCCCCGGCCATTTGAACGGCTTCGCGGGCGTAGTCCAGCATATGGCGGAAGCGAACGAGTGGATCATGCCTGGACATATTGCACTTCCGCTTCCGCAAGGACTTTGTCCCGGAAATACTTGCTCAGAGATTTGGGGGTGTTCATATCCACTTTCCGACCGCCCAGAATTCGGGATAGTTCCTCCTCCAAATCGTATAACTTAAAAAAACCCACTGTCGTGCCCGGAATAAATTCTACCAACACGTCCACATCGCTTTCCGGTTGAAAGTCATCACGCAAAGCGGACCCAAAAAAGGCCAGTTTGCGGATATGGTGTTTTTGGCAAAAAACAGCAATTTTTTTACGATCAATAGGAAGGTGCGGCTTTGTTTTCATAACTTTTCCGGGTTATGGGTTTTAAAGGAAGACGCCTTCCGGAACCAGCGGTCAATATGAGTATAATCCAATCCTTTGCTCATCTCAAGACTATTTCAGGCCCCCAACTTTGATGGATCAAAAGAAATCAGGACTGTGCCCCCGGAATTTGCGCTGAGATTCATGGGATGGGTCTTTGCCATTCAAAAACTCTTTTCTCATGGAGGACCATCCCCTTTCATTTACCTTCCTTTTTATCCCAGGCTTGCAGGACAAGACGGACGCGGAAGGTTTCGCAGGGGGAATCGGGGTCATAAAAGTCTTTGAGGCCGAAAACCTCCCTCTCATTTATCGAAGGCAAACAACGGCCGCAGGACTTATCTAAAAAAACAAATAAGGTGTGCCCGGAATTTAAAGTAATGTCTGTTCTGCGGTTTAATCTGCATAGAACAAAGAATAG
>JAHJQK010000017.1 GCA_018819135.1 Pseudomonadota bacterium
CCGTGGACTATGACCCCGGTGGAGTATCCACCATCTCGCCTCTAACGATGGCTTCGTTGCTGCCTTCAGGGTTCTTAATCCCTTGGGCTTGCTCCACAACATAAGCGTTTTCGGGGCTGAACACCTTCACCCTTACGGATTACGGCCTGCTGTCTCCCTGTTTACGCTTCACCCATACAGTTACCTGCATAGATGCAAAACTCGGTTCTGACGGTCGGCTAACTTTGTCAGGCTGGCTTTTCAACCAACTGGATTCTCCAGACTTTGCCTGGCGCACTAAGAACTCGCTTTTGGTTGAGTTGAATATACGAAAAACTGAATTGGATGTCAACCAGAAAAGACCACGAGATTTGAAGGAAGTATACCAAAGACGAAAGCACGAAACCCAAAATCCGATTGATTTCCAATGTTATCCGCTCCTGCCGCCGTTTACCGTCCCCGGAACCCGCAATCTTCTGATTATTACCGGTGCGTGGAGGACCATTTTGAGAACTTTGTTCAGCTCTACGAGGAGCGGTTCGAAAGGCCGTACGGGTTCTGGCGGGTTTACCTCCAGAAGGTCATTGACCGCTACCTGGATTGCGGCGACCTGCACCACGGCTTTGCCCGGGTGAAGTGCCGGGATTGCCACCATGAATATCTTCTGGCCTTCTCTTGCAAGCGTCGGCATTTCTGCCCCTCCTGCCATCAGAAACGGGTGGTGGAATTCGGGGAATGGCTCTGTTCCCACGTGCTCAGGAAGGTTCCCCACCGACATGTCGTCTTCAGCATCCCGAAGGT
Organism: Pseudomonadota bacterium; assembly: GCA_018819135.1. Classification (GTDB taxonomy): domain Bacteria; phylum Desulfobacterota; class SM23-61; order SM23-61; family SM23-61; genus JAHJQK01. Next base: position 781 of record JAHJQK010000017.1, read on the forward strand.
CTGGACGACGGTCACGGCATTATGAGGGGTAGAAACACACCTTAGGTAACGGTTACGTCCCTTTTCCTTGAGGTAGAAGGCCTCTTGGCTGATATAGGAGAGGTCCATCAAAGAGGTTGTACGCGAAGACCCAAGTCTTCGATCATCCGCAGATCATCCTCGGCGGGGCGCCCTGGAGTAGTAAGGTAGTTCCCAATCATCATTCCGGTGGCCCCGGCGGCGAAAATGAGGCCCTGTAAGTCTCGCAGGTTCACCTCCCGACCACCGCAGACAATGATCTCTCTCGCAGGGTGGCACAGCCGCATCATGACTATTATCTTGAGGCAGCAAAAAGGGGTAAGGTCAAATTTTCCCTGCAGGGGAGTCCCTTCGATCGGATTGAGGAAATTGATAGGGATCGAGTCCACATCTATTTCTCGGAGGGTCATAGCCAGCTCGACCCGATCCTCGACAGTCTCTCCGATGCCAAAAATACCTCCACAGCAAACCCAGGCCCCGGCGGCTTTGGCCTCGCAAACCGCCCGGACATCCACCTCGTAATCGTGGGTCGTGCATATGGAGGGGAAGAACCTGCGAGAAGTCTCCAGATTGTGGTGTACCGATCTCAAGCCCCGCGAGAGGAGGTAGGATATATTTTCGGCAGAGAGTGCGCCCAGGCTTACACACGTCTCGAGACCCATATCCGTCCGAATCCGCGCGATGGCATTTCCTACCCTATCCAGTTCCCGCCTGTTGTGCATCGAGAGCCCCGAGGCGACGATGGAGAACTCCCTCGCGCCCCGGAGCTTGGCATCCCGGGCGGCCATAACGATATCTTCCTCTTCGATAAGGGGATATTTTTTTATTAAGGCTTTGGAGCGGATGGACTGTGAGCAGAACGTACAGTCCTCCGAGCAAAGGCCCGATTTGGCGTTGACTATGGAGCAAAGTCTTATCTGATCTCCTTTGAAATGGCGGCGTACGGTTTCCGATACATCCAAAAGGCGCCATATCTCCACCTGGGGCAGCCTCAGGACGGTCAGCGCATCTTCCGCATTTATCCCCCTCCCGGACAGGGCATCTTGCCGAATTCTCTCCCAGAACACCTCCATTTGATCGCCCTCCATGAATTCCGCTAAACTCTTTTTCTTCCAAAAAATAGAATATACACATCTCAGGATAAGAACGCAACTTGAATATGATCGAGGGCCCTGCGTCATAAAAGTGGGGTTTTCCTATTTTTCTTTTTTGGGGGCCATGTTATTGTAGATAATAATATACAATAAGGAAGCCCGCCATGAACTCCCTTCAAGAGATTGAGGCCAGACGATATGCCATCCTGGAAGAGATTCGTTTCATCCGCTCCCTGAAAGGAGGGACCATCAAAGGCAGGATCACGAAGAGGCTCTGCCTTTTTAGGCTACCAGTAATCGTTACCTCGGCATCACTCCTCATAGTGAAGAGTAGGTGCACTCTTCACCCCAAATAGATCCCTCAATCCGCCCATAATTAATTCCATGCCCGACCTTCCAAGGAAACTTTTAAACTTTTAAAGAATTTGGCCATTTCTGGAAAAAACCAAGGAAACCTTAAAAGTTTAAAAGTTATAATAGGGCGCCCTCAAACCCCTTCAAAAATTCATCGAGTGGGTGAGAGCTACTTTTCCCCTGACCATTTCCGCCCTGAATCTTCTGGGAATCATCTTCTACGGGTTCTGGTATGGGTACCTTTAAGCCGCCATCCTCCACCTTTAAATTATTTTCTCTCTCCCCCGGAATTTGACTAAACACCTTAACACCGTCCGGCTCATCACCAGAATATTGAATAATATTGACCATTTCATCTTCCTTGACCGTGTTAAGTACGGGGGTAAACACGGGGTTAACACCGGTAAACACCGTACTGAGAGCGGTTCGCTTTTCAAGTTCCAGGTCAAACATCTGGAGCAAGTCACCGCCTTCGTTCCATCTTGGGCTGAGCATGATTTTGGCTCGATAATACAGGATAGAATTGATTCCGGCTGGAAGAAAACAAGTTATGGACTAAGGATGGAGCAAAAAAATTAACAAAATATGTAATTATTTCAATAAGTTAGTGGTGGAGGCAAAGGGATTCGAACCCTCGACCCCAGCGTTGCGAACGCTGTGCTCTCCCAGCTGAGCTATGCCCCCACAAGAAAAGTGATCAGTTATCAGTGGATAGTGAAAAATAACAACTAAATTTTTTTAGCTGCTGAATTTAAGAATAGGCGATGATGGCTTTGTTGTCAAGAAAACTAAAACATTGATCAGATGCTCATCCGCAAAAATCTTTGAGCATCTCGTAGAGCAACCTTGTACCGAAAAGGAGGCTTTCTGCGGAGAGGCGTTCATCATGGCCATGAACCCGGCCAAGATACTCTGATAGATTTTGGGTTGGGATCATGGGCTGGAATCCATAAGCTACTGTCCCTTTCTCCCGGAAAAACCGCGAATCGGTCGCCCCGGTAAGCATGGTCGGAATCATTTTAGATTTTGGATCTAAACGTTTGAGGGTTTTTTCTAACATTTGATAGAGGGCATTGTTAGCTGGGGATTCGGATGCTGGTGAAGTTTGTAAAATCTCCATATCATAATCTCGGAAATCGCCAAGCAATTCTCTCACTTCCGCTTTGATCATTTCTGGTTCTACGCCAGGAAGAATGCGGCAATCCACCTGGAAAGAACACTCACTGGGAATGACATTGGTCTTCTGTCCCGCCTGGACTACTGTGGGAACGAAGGTATTTCTCAGGATCGCCCCCAACATCCCTTTCAGGCCAGCGTCTGGGATTCGTTTTTCCACACTCCTGGAGAAAAGCGGGTTTAGAAGTTGCTTCAGCATAAAGGACCTCGGAAAGCTTTGCTCCTCAGCGATCCCTTTGATAAATTTCTCGGTCGTCAGGGTGCGGCGAAGAGAAGAGCGGTAGGAAGAAATCTTATCAATCGCTTTGGCCATTTTTACAACACAATTATCATCATGGGGAACGGAACCATGCCCGGGTTTGCCGCGAAAGGTGAGTTTCAGCCAGCAAATTCCCTTCTCAGCCGTCTGGCAGGTATAGACGTTTCGTTGGCCAACGGCCATGCCTATCCCTCCACCTTCGTTGATCACATAATCCGCTTTCATTAATTGGGGATGATTTTGAAAGAGCCAGCCTACTCCCCATTTCCCCCCTGTCTCCTCGTCGGCTGTAGCCAGGTAAACAATGTCGCGTTTAGGCTTGAATCCTTCTCGGGCCAGCAATAGAAAAGCGACAAGCTCGATTACTCCTAATGATTTACAGTCCTGAGTCCCTCGCCCCCACACTTCGCCATCAATCAACGCTCCGGAATAAGGAGGATTTTTCCATTTTTCTGCTTCCGCAGGCACTACATCGATATGGTGGAGAAGAATGAGGGGCGAAAGATTATCGGTCCCCTTCATCGCACAAAACAGGTTCCCTCTCTCGGGTTGGGACTCTAACACCATGGCTGGTAATCCCTCTTTTTGCAAAAAGCTTTGGAGGTAGAAGGCCCCTGGCAATTCCTTCCCGGGTGGATTGGTTGTATCAATTTTTATATAATCACTCAGAATCTGGATAGCTTCCTCTTTTACTTTTTCCCAGTCAATGCCCATCACCATCTCCTCTTTTTTCGCTTATTCACCGCCGAGCACGCGGTGAATAATATTATTTTCGCATTTTCATCGCTTCCTGGTAAACCTCCTGGATGGGGACTCCTTTCTCCTGGGCAATGCGTTTGCAATCTTCGTACTCGGGTTGAAAGCGCAAGTCTCCAGAAACTTTTACGCGAACCCTTCCGTATTTTGTTTCCACTTCCTTGATTTCTCTAGGCAGTTTTTTCCGGGCTGCAGCATAACTGCGTACCCCCAGAGTGGAGGATTCCCTTAGAATTATGTCCGAGAGCGCTTCGGCGTCATGCTCTTGAGCAATCACTCGCAATAGTGTCCCCGGCCGGTTTTTTTTCATCAATAAAGGGTTAAGGGAAACATCCAGAGCCCCCCGGTTGAAAAGGCGTTCCATCAAATAATCGTAAAACTCAGGATTCATATCATCGATGTTGGCCTCCAGTATAGTCACCCGGTCGGTTAAGTAGGCTTCAGTTGCTTCTCCCAACACCAAGCGGAGCAGATTGGGCCGGTCTGGAAAATCCTTCTTCCCCATGCCATATCCGATCTTCTCCGCGGTCATGGCCGGAAAAGATGTTACGTCTGAACTCAGCGTGGCCACAATCGCTGCTCCAGTAGGAGTTACCAATTCCCCTTCAACTTCCACGTTTTTTAATGGATATCCTTTGAGGACCTCTAGAGTGGCGGGCGCCGGAAGCGGAAGCCGGCCATGCTGGCATTGCACGAATCCTCTCCCCATAGGCAATTCCGTAGATAGAATCCTACCAGGTTGAAAATAATCAATTCCGATAGCCGCCCCTACAATGTCAACGATGGAATCTACAGCTCCGACTTCATGAAAATGAACTTCCTCCACCCTTTGGGCATGGACTTTTGCTTCTGCTTCGGCCAGGCGCTGAAAAATGGCCAGACTCGTTTTTTTCACGTCCGGCTTGAGAGAACTACCCTCGATTATTTTCAGGATGTCCGAAAAATGCCTGTGATTCTCCTCCTTTGGCCCGACTTTTACTTCTATTCCCATACCCGCAATTCCATTACGGCTTCCCTGAAAAATATTAAGGCTGTAATTCTTCAAGCCCAACTTTTCCAGTTCCAACCGTAACTTTTCTTGGGGAAGCCCTAAGTCTAACAGAGCGGCCAGCGTCATATCCCCGCTAACACCCGAAAAGCAATCAAAATAGAGAATCTTCATATCTCCCCTTTCAAAAATCGTGAAGGCGTAAGTTCGTAAAGGATTAACCCGAAACGATAGATCGTTCTGGCGCCTTACGGCCTTGGGGTGACACTCACCCAGGCACTGACACGCATAAATTTACAGCCGATTGATCAGGCTGGCTGCGTAGGCGGCCCCGTAGCCGTTGTCGATATTCACAACGGAAATTCCTGACGCGCAGGAATTAAGCATAGCCAGAAGGGCGGTGACCCCCCCGAAATTAGATCCATAGCCTACGCTGGTGGGAACCGCTATCACCGGGTGGTCCACTAACCCCCCTACCACGCTGGGCAGCGCCCCTTCCATACCGGCAACCACAATCAATACGTGGGCCGACATCAGTTTTTCCTTTTGGCTCATCAAGCGGTGAATCCCGGCTACCCCTACATCAAAAAGGTGATCCACCCGGTTGCCCATAATTTGGGCCGTGACGATTGCTTCTTCGGCCACAGGAATATCCGAAGTCCCGGCGGAGACCACCAGGATTGTACCCCGCCCTATGATTTTAACCGGATGGCTCAATAAGATTAGAGCTCGCGACTGGGGGTAATATCGGGCTCGGGGAAAAGCTCGTTTGATCGGAGACACTTTTTTCCGGTCCAAACGAGTCACCAGGATATTATTTTTTTTGTCCCGTATCTTTTCTATGATGGAGATCACTTGCGCTGCCGTCTTCCCCTCGCCGAAGATGGTCTCTGGGGCTCCTTGGCGCAAAGGGCGATGATGGTCTATGGTTGCGCAACCGATCTCTTCAAAAGGAAGGGTCTTCAGCTCTTGCAAGGCTCTCTCTACCTTAATCTTTCCCTGGTGCACTCCTTCCAAAAGTTTTTTTAAATGATCCACGTTCATCTTATCCCCCTATAATTATGCCCTATATCTATTATTGACTTTCGCATAAATAATGGAACGGGCATTGGCACTGCTTTAAACCCCCTCACCTTTATCCTCTCCCCCTGATTAGGGGGAGAGGGGAGGGTGAGGGGGCGTAATAAATTAATCAATGTTCCATTACTTTTGC